>CAYIIH010000009.1:0-41253 GCA_964363225.1 uncultured Verrucomicrobiota bacterium
CTGATTCAAGGCTTTGCCGTCGTGGCGCAGCGCGATCCCGACGCCCGGCTTCACCTCGCCATCGGCGGCACCAATCCCACGGCGTTGGAGGAGCGAATCCTCGGCGAGCTGAAGGAGTTGGTCGGCCAGCTGGGCCTGGCGGAAAAAGTGCGGTTTGGCAGCTACGTTCCCGACGAGGAACTCGCGAACTACTACCGGGCCGCGGATGTCTTTGTGCTGTCGAGCCGCTACGAGCCGTTCGGCATGACCGCCATTGAGGCGATGGCGTGCGGCACACCCACGGTGGTCACGATTCACGGCGGATTGTTCCGCGCGCTGACCTTCGGCCGGCACGCGCTCTACGCGGACCCCTTCGACAAGGAAGACCTCGGCATCATGATCTACAAGGTGCTGCGGCACCCCCGCCTGCGCGCCCGCCTGGCCCGCATGGGCGCCCACAAGTCGCGCAGCCTGTTCACTTGGACCGGTGTGGCGCAGCAATTGGTTGCTTTGGCGGAAAACCGCGCCTCGGAGGCCTTCGCCTTCACTGACAACGAATGGGATGAACCGTGGAATGACGCCGATTAAACTCATTTGCTCCGATTTGGATGGCACGTTGCTGGGCAATCCCGAAGCGACGCGCCGGTTCAAGAACGCCTGGGAGGCACTGCCCAAGGCTGCCCGCCCGCTGCTCTGCTATGCCTCAGGCCGGTTCGTACAGGATGTGATCGACCTGCTCGCCGAGCGCACGCTGCCGTGGCCCGACTACATCATCGGCAGCGTGGGCACCCAGGTCTATGACGGCCGGCGCAAGCGCCCGTTAAATGAGTTCAGCCAGTTGTTCAGCAGCGGCTGGGACCTGGCGAAGATCGAGAGCATGGTCGGGGCCTTTCCGGGAGTGCAGCGCCAGCCACCGGAGTTCCTGCATCCCTACAAGTCGAGCTGGTTCCTCCATCGTGCCCCGCCGGAAACGATCGCCACCTTGGAGAAGCAATTGGCCGAGGTGGGGCTGGAGGTCTGCGTGATCTATTCCAGCGCGCGCGACCTGGACGTGCTGCCCAAGAAGACCAGCAAGGGCGGCGCGCTGCAATGGCTGTGCGAGCGGTTGAAAGTGCCCCTGGAAAACGTCCTCGTGGCGGGCGACACCGGGAACGATAGCAGCATGTTCCTGCTGCCGGGCGTCCAAGGCATCGTGGTGGAAAACGCGCAGCCGGAGTTGATCGAGGCCGTCGTGCCGGTGCCCACCTTCAATGCCACGCGCGTGATGGCGGATGGCGTGCTGGAAGGACTTCAGCATTTCGGCGTGATTCCCGTGTCGCCCAGACCGGAGGCGTCCCGAATTCCCGCCGAGGAAATGGACCCGACGCTCCGCATGTTGTTCAGCGAGGCGGCGCTGGGGTCGCTGACGTCCGCGGAGCGCCACCTCATCACCACCGGCTACCACCAGGCCCTCATCGCTATTCGCAAGAATATCACCCCGCTCGGTTTCACGGCGTGTTCGCTCGACGACAACGAGGTCACCGGCACGGACATCAACTACCGCAGCGTCTGGGCACGCGACGGCGCCATCACCATCTCCGGCACGATTGACCTGCCTGAACCGGAGGTGCGCGCGGCGCAGGAAGCAACGTTGCGCACGCTCTTCGACCACCTCGCGCCGAACGGCCAGGTGCCGGCCAACGTGCGGATCGAGGGCGCAGTGCCGGAATACAGTGGCGTGGGCGGCATCTGCGCCATCGACAGCGGCCTGTGGGCCGTCATCGCGTTCTACCTCTACGTGCGCAAACACCAGGCCTTCGACCTGCTCGCCGAATACGCCGAACGCCTTCAGCGCGTGATGGACTGGCTCAGCGCGCTGGACAGCAACAACGATGGACTCATCGAAGTGCCGGAAGCCGGCGACTGGACCGATCTCTTTGCCCGGAGCTACCACGTGCTCTACGACGAAGTCCTGTGGTACCGCGCCAATGTCGCTTTCGCCCGCCTGCTGGAATTTCGGAAAGAGCTCGAGGCAGCCTCGGTGTACCTGCGCCGTTCGCAGGCGATTCGCGGAAAGATCCTGGCTGACTTCTGGCCCACGACCAAGCCCGCCGCCACCTCGGCCGCAGTGGACTTCACGGAGCGCCAGTTCTCTGTTGGAGACGCGACCTATCTGCTCGCCGAGCTGACGCCCTTCGGCTTCAACTGGCGCTGCGACGTGCTAGGCAACATTCAGGCGTTTCTAGCCAACGTCCTGGACGTGGACCGCGCCCGCACCGCCTTCAAGTTCATGTGGGGTGTGGGCGTGAACGAACCCTATCCGGTGGCGAATGTGTATCCGCCCGTGCAATCCGGCGACCCCGACTGGCGCTCCTACTACACGGTGAACCTGCTGAACCTGCCCGGCCACTACCACAACGGCGGCATCTGGCCGTTCGTCGGCGGGATGTGGGTGCGGTTCATCCATCGGCTCGGCCTTTACGAAGTCGCTTGCCGTGAACTGCTCAAGCTGGCCCAGGTGAACCGCCTCGGCAAAAACCAGGAATGGGAGTTCAACGAGTGGGTGCACAGCCGCACCGGACGCCCGATGGGCAAGTGCTTCCAAACCTGGTCCGCGGCGTCCTACATCCACGCCTGCCAGGAACTGCGAATGAGTCCTGAGCAACTTGAGGCGGATTGAAAGCGTGCCACGCGGCGCAAGCATGACCGACTGCGCGGACTGCTTGTCCATCTCACGCCGCTTTGGCCATGCTTCCGGCTGAAGGTGGCGGCAGCGTGCCGCCCAGCTTCCACTCGGAATCCTGCTTCAGATAAACCGTCTGAGTCGGGAAGGCGAAGCTGATCCCCTCGGCGTCGAAGCGGCGCTTGATCTCCAGGTTCAGCAGTTGGAACTCCAGCAGATAGGCCTTGAAATCGGTCGAGTTCCACCAATGCACGACCAGGATGTTCAGCGACGTGCTTTCGAACTTGTTGAAACAGATGATGAGGTCGGCGGTCTTGGGGTGCGGCTTGAGCACCTCTTCCAGGATGACCATCGCGCGCTGGACTTTCTCTGCGGGCGTGTCGTAGGTGACGCCGATGTTCATCACCGTCTTGATGTTGGGCCGCGCCGAGACGTTGGTGATAGTCGCGTTGCCCATCGTTTTGTTGGGGATCGTGACCAGATGCCCGTCCAGGTTGCGCACGCGGGTGCTGCGGAAGCCGATGGCTTCCACCGTACCATCCACGCTGTCGAGTTGGATGCGGTCCCCCACCTTGAACGGCTTGTCCATGAGCACGGCCATGGCGCCGAACAGATTGGCCAGCGTATCCTGGGCAGCAAGGCCCACAGCCAGGCCACCAATGGACAGCGAGGCGATGAGGCCCGTCACGTTGAAGCCGAGGTTTTGCGAGGTGACGAGGACAGCCACAATGACGACAAACACCTTGAAGGTTTTGCTGAGGAGAGGCAGGAGCTGTTTGCTGAACTGCTCGTTGTCCGGCGTGGTCGCGCGCTCGCGCCAAAGGCCCATCAACGTGTCGATGGCTTTGAGCAGAACGTAGGTGATGGAGCAGGCCACAATGATTTTCAGCGCGTTGGAGAGAAACACCGCCATCCCTTCAGGCCAAGAGTACACCCTCATGCCGACGTGCAGCAGGATGACAAAAGTGATCACCTTCACTGGCCCACGCACCAGGGTCACGAGCAGGTCGTCGAGGTTGGTTTTAGTCTGGGCGGCCCATTTTTGCACCCTTTCGCGGATGAAGTAATCGAGAAACTTCGAAACGTAGAAGGCCAGGAAGATGTAGATGAGCGAGGCCAGAAACTGCCAGAGCGGAATCCCCGCGAACGGGCGGGCTTCCAGCCAGGGCACCCGATCCAGCCCGAACGTGAGCCACATGCCCGGGCCGGAAACGACGGTGGTCGCTGTCCCCGCGGAAGCCGCGGGCGGCGCGTTGATCCCGGCGGCGGCGAGTGTTCCCTGAGCGTAGGCGTGGCCAGCCCAAAGCAAGACTGCCAGCACGAGGGAGCGAAGGAGGGTGAGGATGAGGGTGGTTTTGTATTTCATGGTTTGACGTAGTTTCATGGTGTTGAGTTCAGGGGTGAAAAAACGCAGTCAAGATCGCCGGCCGGTGCTTCATGTTCAGTTTGTGTCTCGTCGGCTCTCGTTCCCTTCACAACGCCCGTTGGTGAGTGGCAGCGGCTGGTCCCTCGCGCAAAACCAACACCGGGCAAGGCGCGTTCCGCAAGACCATCTCGGCGGTGCTGCCGACCAGGAGACGTTTGAGGCCGGTGCGCCCGTGGGTGGTCAGCACCAGCAGGTCCGCCTGCAACTCACGCGCTGCCGCGGTGATCTGCTCAAACGGTAGCCCCACGGAAGCCACCACTTCGCCGTCGAGGCCACGGCGCCGCAATACTGCTTGCAGACGAGCCAGTTTGGACCGACTTTCCGCCAGCAGTGCCGGCAGATGGAATTGCCGCACGGGATGGGTCAACGGGTGAGTGTCCGGCACGACGACATGCAACAAGCTGACCTTCGCGCGCAACGGCTCGGCCAGTGACACGGCGTGCTTCAGCGCCCGCAAGGAACGGCGTGAGAAATCCAACGGCACCAGGATGCGCTGGTATTGGAAACGGCCTCCGCCTCCTGGCTTCTGGCCGCCGGATGTGTGTGCGAAAGCGGTTTGAGCCTCTGCGAGTTGACGAGAACTGTCATCTTTCATTTTGAATCCAAACTCTTGCTGCTCATGCGCGCTTGACGGCATTGGCCTGTGCTGCCGCCTTCCCGGTCGTTTGTGATTTGGCTCCCCCATCCTTGGTCGGGCTGGCCGGCTGCCCGTCAAACACCGCCCCGACGTAGGCAATCCGCATCAACATCCCGATGGAGAGCACAACGAGGAGGGTAATCACGGCGGCGGCCGTTCGGCGTCCCTGCATTCCCTCGCTCCCCCCCGACCAGCCCATGACCGTCTGCGACAACAGCACGAAACTCACGGGGATGAGCGTCAGTATGGGCAGCGCCTTGCCTCGACTCCCTGCGACTGCCCGAAGGCTCCAGACTAGGCACAATGCGCCTCCCGCCAGACCCGCAATGAGCGTGGGCTGAGCCAGAGCCGGAGCCAGGTGATGAGTGAGATAGCTAAGGCTGGCGAGCAGCAGGCTGTAAACGGCCAGTTGAAGACCAATGGTTTTGTTCATCGCGCAAAAGACAGGGTTTGAATTGCCCCGGCCAGCAATGCACCTGTCGAATGCGAGGTGAACCCACGCACATGAATAATCGCACCGGGAGAGGAGGACTCTCCGCCGCAGGCCACTGGATCCGAAGCTTCATTGCGCCAAAGCAATTCAGTTCTTCGGATGGCGGCCCGACCACCCGGGTTTTCCTCCGACAGCACACACCGTCGGACCCATGGATTGAGAGCGCGAAGCGCCTCAGTGAAGCAAGTTTCGCCCTTGATGCGCGACGGCGTCAAGAATTCTCTTTAAATCATTCCGTGAAAACCTGAAAAGGTTCGCCTAGCCGCTCCTGGGGTGAGATACTCCTGAAGCTGTGAAATTGCTCATCGTCCATCACCACTTCCGAACCGGCGGTGTGCGGCGCGTCATCGAATTCGCCACGCGGCACCTGGTCGCGCACTGGCCTGAGCGAATGCGTGCCGTGGTGCTGGCCACCGGCGAAGCGCCCGACCCGGCCTGGTTGTGCGCCTTTCGCAAGCGGCTCCACGGCATTCCCGTCAAGGTCGTCGTCCAGTCGGCGTTTGGCTACGTCTCCGGATCGGCGCTGGATGGCCGGATTCAACTCGGGCCGCCGTTGCTGTCCAAGCCCCCGCGCGCGGGCGCCACCCAGGCAGCGCAGGCAGAAGTTCTCCGCAAGAAACTGCTGTCCGCAAACCTCTACCCTCTCTTGTGGAACTCCCGCCCATGAACATCCGCGCCATCATCTTCGACATTTACGGCACGCTCCTGGAAGTCGGCCCGCCCCCGCCGGACGCCGACGCGCGCTGGCAACACCTCTGCCGCGACATGCTTCACATCGAGCCGCCTCTCAGCCGCCTCCATTTCTCCGTCGCGTCGAGCAAGGTGATTGCCCGGCACCACGAGGCCGCCCATGCACGCGGCATCCTCTGTCCCGAAGTTCACTGGCCCTGCGTTGTGGCCGAAGTCATGCCCGAACTTGCCCAACTCCCGCGCCACGGCCAGGAGGAATTCCTCTTTCGTCAAATCCAGACCGGCCACAGCACACATATGACCGCCGAGACGGCCGCAACCTTGCGCTGGCTCAAGGGGCGTCCAAGCCTGCTCGGCATCGCTTCCAACGCCCAAGCCTACACCTTGCGCGAACTCGAGGAGGCGCTGGCAACTCACGCGCTGGGGATGGACCTGTTCGAACGCGACCTCTGCTTCTGGTCCTTCGAGCATGGCTTCAGCAAACTCGACCCTCACGTTTTCCAAATCCTCACCGCCCGGCTGGCCGCGCGCGGCATCCCTCCCGCCGAGACCCTCATGATCGGCGACCGGGAGGACAATGACGTCGAGCCGGCGCGAGCCGCTGGTTGGCAAACGTGGTATCTGACCACCGCGCCATCCGCCTGGCCCACAGCGGGCGGTTGGGAAGCGTTTTCGAATCATTTGCAGCGAGGGCAGTGAGCAGTGCGTTCAACGACTGCCCGTCAGCCACTTTGTTTCGAAGGGCTCCAGCGGGCAGGCCGCAAAACCGGCCTCCCGGCTTTCCACGCGGACGGGCTGGCCCTTGACGTTGTGCAGGCAGAGCACGCGCTCACTGCCGTCCGTGCTCTCGCGCAAGACCGCAAACACGCGCGCGTCGAGGCCAAGCACACGTTGGCTCGCTGTCGGCGAGAGCGCCGGATGCTCTCGGCGAGCGCGCAGCAACTCTCGATAGCCCTTGAAAACGTGGGCGCGCAGCGAGCGTTCATCCGCCAATTCGGCTTCCAGCCGGGCACGGTCCAACTTCTCGCGATTGATGCGGCGCACGATGCCGCTGGCTTCCGCCGCCGCACGATTGCCGCGCGAGCCGAACAGCGAGTGGAAGTAAATCCCCGGCACGCCTCGCAGGCTGAGCAGGATGGCCTGGGCAGTGAGGAATTTCCGTCCGGCCAGTTCGACAGATTCGCCCGCAGCGGGATTCGAGAGCGCGTCGAGGTAATTGATGTTCATCTCGTAGGGCAGGCGCGAGCCGTCCGGCATGTGCTTGCAGGAGAAGAAGCCACCGTGTTCGAGCGTGCGTGCGACCAGCGCGTCAATCTCCGCCTCGCTCAAAATGCCGCGCGCCGGGTTGAGGCCAATGCCATCATGCGAAGCGAGAAAGTTGAAGAACGTCACACGGTCGGACGGCAGCGTGAGCGACTGCGCCCAGCGCGTCAGCTTTTCCGCGTTTCCTGATTGCAGGGAGTGCAAAACGAGCGGTGGCAGAGCGAAGTTATAGACCAGTTGCGCCTCGTTCGAGCCGTCGCCGAAATAGCTGATGTTGTCGGCGTGCGGCACGTTGGTTTCGGTGATCAGTTGGATGTGCGGCGCAACCTCGTCCAGCACGGCGCGCATGAGTTGAATGACCGCGTGGGTCTGTGGCAGGTGGATGCACGGCGTGCCGATTTCCTTCCAGAGATACGCGATGGCATCCAGCCGGATGAAGCGCGCGCCGTGCGCCACGTAAAACAGCAGCGCCTCCAGCAACGCCAGCAGCACACGCGGATTCCGCACGTTCAGGTCCACCTGATCGGCGCTGAAAGTGGTCCAGACTCGCTTCGGTCCGGCGACGGTTTGGAACTCCGTTACCAGTGGCAACGCGCGCGGGCGGACGACTTGCGACAGGTCCGGGTGGCCTTCGACAGTCACGAAGAAATCACGAAACTCCCGTTCATCACGAAGGAAGTGTTGAAACCAGTCGCCTTGGGCGGACATGTGGTTGAACACCGCGTCGAACATCAGATCGAATTGCTCCCGCAACGCCGCGAGGTCTTCCCAAGTTCCGTAACCCGGCTCAACGGCGAAGTAATCCTTCACCGAAAAGCCGTCATCGGATGACCACGGATAGAACGGCAGGATGTGAATGCCACTGACGACGCCAGCCAGATGCGTCTCGCAAAACGACGCGAGGGTTCGCAGCGGGGCGATGCCGTCCTCGCGCACCTGATCCGCGTAGGTGATGAGCAGGGTGTCGCGCTCGCAAGGTGCGCCGCCGCCGGGCAAAGCCTTTAAGGCGGCAGAATGTCGGGCGATCGACTCACTGACATCGAGGGCGGCCTGCTCGCCGACCCTTTCGCCGTAAAGCGAGCGCAGCAGTGCGGCCGTCCGTGTGTGAGGCCCTGGGTTGGATTCCTTGCCCGGCTGTTTCACTTCTTCTCGGACTTCCCTTCGTAAAGGGAATCAATGTAGTTAAGCCAGCGCATACCCACGAGCGCGCGGGAGCGCAGTTGGAAAGGATTGTGTGGGCGCACCAGATAGTCGTCCGCGCCCACCGCCAGTGCCTCCTTGATTTGCTTAAGGTTGTTCATCGTGCTGAGGACGACGGCATACACGTAGGGTCTCAGGTGATACTTGCGGATGTTGATGACGAGATCCAAGCCGGTGAATCCGTCGGCAAAGCGGCGTTCCGTGATGACGATGCGCGCCGGAGTTTGTTGAAACGCGGCCCAAAGTTCCTCAGCGGTGCCAAACGTCCGCACGTTGAACCCGTCGAGCACAAGCGTGTCCTCCATTTTGGAACGTTCGTCACGGCCTTTGACTCCAAGGTACAGTCTCAAGTTTTCTGCATTGACCATCAGTTCTTTCCGCTGGTGGCTCGTTTAAGCCACGGGTTCATGCTGCGGATGATAACAGGCTCAAGGTGGGAGTAAAGGACGCAACGGCCAGTGCATTTGTCTGAGTTGTATTGCCAACTGTCTCTTGCACCGACTATCCTGTTACCGCGTTGGCCGCGCGCCACCAAGCTTGACTGTTGCAAGGACGGAAGAGGGCTGCGCGAGGAGAACCGAAAAAAATCTGCGGGTTTTTCCCGTGCCCGGCGTAATAAATAGTGGAGCGGCCAAACTTGCAGTCGGAGAAAACGACGATGAAAGAAATCAAAGCCTACTTACGGTGCCATTTCGTTGATGGGATCGTCGAGCAACTCGAACAGGCCGGGGCGAAAAACCTGACGGTGATTCGAGTTGTTGCCCTCGGTGCCCAGGCCGACACAGACACCGGCACTGCGAGTGGCCGTGAGGGACACGCCAATGTCGAGCCGAGTACAGGTTGTAGAAAAAGTATGAACGTTTGAAATTACTGAACCATGAAGACGACCAAACTCATTTGCCTATCAGTTCTCCTCGGTGCCAGCCTCATCACGAGTGCGGCGGCGCAGCCATCCTCGACCAGCACGCTAAAGAGCGTGCTGCACCATTACATAAACATTCAGAGCGCCTTGGCACGAGATTCGATGGAAAACTTCTCCGCCAGCGCCGAGGCCGTCGCTACAGTTGTGCGTGGCGACGAAACAAAGAGTGTTCCGGCGACCATTGCCGACCAAGCAGAAGCACTGGCCAAGGCGAGGAACATTGCCGGGGCGCGCAAGGCCTTCAAGTCTCTCAGTGGGTCTCTGATCGCGTATCTCAAAGTCAACACCGCTCCAGCGGGGACCTATTACGAGGTTTATTGTCCGATCGCCAAAGCCAGTTGGTTGCAGACTAGCGAGACGGTCAAAAACCCCTACCTGGGGCTGCGGTCCGCCACTGCGACATGGGGCTGGGCCTGCGCTGGCGTAGTGAAGGCGAAATATGAAAACCCTCCTTCGGGCAAAGGCTAGACCAACCGGGGCCCGCAAAAACAGGATTATGAACTTGCGCAATATCACGACACATCACTGGCGCAACTCCTCATTCGGGTTGCCGGTTGTACGCACGGCCTTCCGCAGGGAAAGAAAGAACTTACGCAAAAACTCGCAGAACCATGCGCATCGTCACTCACATTGCCTTCAACGGGTTCGTCTGGAGTTTTTTCATCCGCAGGCGAGTGAGGTTAACATAGCCGGGTCATTCAATGATTGGCGACCGGGCTCCGCGTGGATGATCGCGCTGGGTAACGGTCGGTGGGTGAAAGAGATCATGTTGCCTCCGGGGCGCTACGAATACTGCTTCGTAGTGGATGGTCATTGGATACCGGATCCGAGGGCTGGGGAATCAACTCCCAGCCTGCGCGGCAACCATAATTCCATTCTCATCGTGCCACCCCCAAACGGCAACGGCCATTCCCACCGGCTTGGTTCACGGCCTCCACGACCGCACGCGCCACAGTGCGGCGCCTCAACCGTGTAAACCGAGAGGAACCAAACATGAAAGAAATCAAAGCCTACGTGAAAGAAACCTTTCTGGCGAACGTCATTGGCCGCTTGCAAGAAGAGGGAGCGAGCGACCTGACGGTTTCTCATGTCATGGCGGTTGGCACACTGGCCGACGCCAAGAATTTTCACATGGAGGTGTTTCGCCAGCACTACGAGAAATACTCCGACATCGCCAAAGTTGAGATCGTGTGCGCCGACGCCGACGTGGACCGCTTTGTGCGCGTGCTGCGCGAGCCTTTCTATACCGGGGAACAAGGTGACAGCAGAATCTTCGTCCTGAATCTCGATCGCGCCATCAACACCCGCTCCGGCCAAGAAGGCGAGCAAGCGTTGTGATAACAATTTTAAGCGCATGAATTCGCAGAACCAAATCAACGGCCACCGCTGGCTTGCTCCTTCCGTGGGCTTGCTGTTCACCGTGTTGGTTCTTGCCGGCTGCAAAGGCATCCCGACCCAGGGCGAACGCGCGGCACGGCGCGACTTGAAAACCGTGGGCAACACATTCCAGTCGCAGCCCGCGGAGCGCCATCTACCCGCGCTCACGAACGACTCCTCACTCGGTGATTATCTCCGGTTCGCCATGCTCAATCAGCCCTCCGTCGAGGCGGCGTATTTCGATTGGGCGGCCTCGGTGGAACGTATCACCGTCGAGCGGTCGCTGCCCGATCCGCAACTCACCTTCCAGTCCGACATCGCGGACATCGTGATGACGGTGATGCCGGGCTTCATGCAGATGTTTCCCGGGCCGGGCAAGCTGAAGGCGGCGGCCAACGTCGCCACCGCCGGGAGCAAAGCGAAGTATTTCGCCTTTGAGACCTCCGTGTTGCAGACCGCCTTCTCGCTCAAGCGCGCCTATTACCAGCTTTGGTTTCTGGATGAGAACCTCCGCATCAATCGTCAGACGCTCGATTTGCTCGCCGAACTGGAAGAAATCGCCCGCGCGCAAAACGCGGTGGGCAAGGTGACCTTACAGGATGTTTATCGCGCCCAAATCGAGCAGGACCAATTGACGACCGAGGTTGCCAACCTCGAAGATTCGCGACGCCCGTTGATCGCGCAACTCAAGGGCGCGCTCGGACTGACACGCGACCAGTCCGATCCGCCGCCGCCGTCCTGGTTCGAGTCCACGCCGCTCGATTTGACCGGCGATGATTTGCTCGCCACGGCGTTCGCGCGCAATCCCCGGCTCAAGCTGATGGAAGCCGACGTGCGCCTGGCGGAAGCGGCTATCGCGCTGGCCCGCAAGTCGAAAGTCCCCGACTTCAGTCTGGGGCTGATGGCCGATGCCAAGGCCGCGCCCACCATGTTTCGTCCGCAGGCGGGAATGACGCTGCCGATCTGGCGCGACAAAATCGCGGCGCAAATCGCGCAGGCGCAGGCCACCAAGCGCGCCGCTGAAGCCCGCCTTACGTCAGAGCAAATCATGGTCACGGTGGACTTCGCAATGAAGTCTTACGACTATCGGGAAATCACCCGCAACCTGGCGCTCTTGCAGGACAAGTTGATTCCCAAAGCCCGCCAGTCTCTGGAAATCGCACGCGCCGGCTATCTCTCGGGACAGATTGATTTCTTTAACCTGCTCGACGCCGAACGCACGCTGCTGAACTTCCAATTGCAGGAAGTGGAGGCGCGCACGCGTCGCGAGATTGTTCTGGCGGATCTGTCGCTGTCCATCGCCGGCATTGCGCCGGAAGGTGCGCCGCTGCTGCCGCCGGCCGCGAGCACTTCCGCTCCGTCATCAAACCAATCAACTCAACACTAAGCATGAAAATCATCGGCAAACACATTCAACTGATTGGCATTCTACTCCTGACAGTTTTTGTCGGGGCAGCAGCCGGCCTTTACTTCGACCTGCCCGCGCGTTTTCAAAAACCGCGCCCATCGAACAACGCCCGACAGACTTACGGCTGTCCGATGCACTCGGATGTTGTCCAGGATCATCCGGGCGGTTGCCCCAAGTGCGGCATGGCGTTGAAGCCCGCGTCGGCATCTTCCGCGCCGCAAGGATGTGAGAGCCACGATTCCGGCTGCTGCGCCGACAAGAGTGCCACCGAATCGGCGACGGAGATGCGACTGCCGCCGGGACATCCGCCGATTCACAGTTGGCCGACCAACGCACACTCCGAAAGCAAGTCGGCATCGCCCGAGACGCCAGCCCATCCCTCCCAATGACTCGAGTATGAAAGCCAAGATTATTTTCGTAATCATTGCCATCGCTGCCGTGGGCGTCGTCGCCTTTTTCATCGGCCGTTCCACCGGCCACGACCACGGCGGTGCCGGCACAGCAGAAGCCAAGACACTTTACACCTGCGGCATGCATCCGCAGGTCATTCAGGACAAGCCGGGCAACTGCCCGATTTGCGGGATGAAGCTCACGCTCATCAAGCGATCCACCGGCGGCGCCACGGTGGCCGACGCTGGCGAGCGGAAGATCAAGTATTACAAGTCCACGATGATCCCCGGCGAAGTTAACGAAACTCCGGGCAAAGACAGCATGGGCATGGGCATGGTGCCGGTTTACGAAGACGAAGCCGCCGCGGCGGAGGCCTCCACCATCTCAATTGACCCGGTGACGATCCAGAACATGGGCATGCGCACGGGCACGGTCACCCGCGGCCCGTTGCGCCGCGTGATTCGCACGGTGGCCACGATTGACTACAACGAACCGGCGCTGGCGGAGGTCACCACCAAATTCAAAGGCTGGATTGAAAAGCTCTACGTGGATGCCACCGGCCAGCAAGTTCACCAAGGCGAGCCGCTTTTTGAAATCTACTCACCCGAACTCTACAGCGCCCAAATCGAATACCTGCTGGCCCTCCGCGGTGCGCCGGCGACGGACCCGGCGGGGCGAGCCGCGTTGCTGGAAAGCGCGCGGCTCAAATTGAAGTTCTTCGACATCTCGGATGAGCAGATCGCCGAGTTGGAGCGGACCCGCCAACCAAAGAAAACCCTGCGCGTAGGCGCGCCCATAGACGGGTTCGTGACCGAGAAGCGGGCGGTGGAAGGCATGATGGCCGAGGCCGGCATGAAGCTTTACCGGCTGGCGGATTTGGGATTGGTCTGGGTTTACGCGGAAGTCTATGAGCAAGATTTGCCGTTCATTCAACTCGGTCAGGAGGCGCTCGTCAGTCTCTCCTATCTGCCGGATCGCCAGTTTCGCGGGCGCGTCACCTACATTTACCCGACGGTTGATGAAAAGACCCGCACGGCCCGGGTGCGCATGGAATTTCACAATCCCGGCTATTTGCTGAAACCCGGCATGTTTGCCAGCGTGGCGCTGCGGGCTGAATTGGAACCCTCGACGCTGCTCGTGCCGGACATGGCCATCCTGCGAAGCGGCGAGAAAAACACCGTCTTCGTGGCATTCGATGGCGGCAGGTTCGAGCCGCGCACCGTCACACTCGGCCCGCGCGCGGAGGACGACATGTATCAGGTATTGAGCGGCCTGAACGACGGCGAGCGCGTGGTGACCTCCGGCCAGTTCATGCTCGATTCGGAAAGCCAGTTGCGCGAAGCCATCCAGAAAATGCTTCACCCCAAAAAGCCCGGCGCCGCCGAAGCCGCAACGCACGCCGGCCACGGCCCACAACCACCGGCCTCAGCCACCGCAACCGGGCCAGCATCGGCGGCAGAACGACACGCCTACGTCTGTCCGATGCCGGAGCATGTCTCCATCGAATATCAACATCCGGGCAAGTGCCCGTTGTGTGGGATGATTTTGGTGCCCGTCTCGGCGGTGGCGCTGGCCAAGATGCAGCCTGGCGGCAAGGTGGAGTATTACACCTGCCCCATGCCGGAGCACGGCGACGTGAAACTCGACCAGCCCGGCAAGTGCCCCAAGTGCGGGATGACGTTGATTCCGGTGATGCCCAAACCCGCGCCGCCAGCGGACGCACACGCCGGGCACGGCGCCCCGGTCCCGGTGCCTTCGCCGCTCTACACCTGCCCAATGAAGGAACACGCCGACGTGGTCTCTGACCAGCCGGGTCAGTGCCCGAAGTGTGAGATGAAACTGGTGGAAAGCAGCAAGGTGAAGCACGCCAAACTGGCCGAGGAAAACTGGCGCAAACAGCATCCGACACCAGTCCCCGCGCCAGCCGCGCCGCAACACCAGCACTGATCCACGACTCGAAGGATTCCCATGCTCAAAGGCATCATAGATTTTTCGCTCAAGAACAAATTCATTGTTCTCCTGACCACCGTGGCGCTGGTGCTGGGCGGTGTCTATGCCGTGAAGAACATCCCGCTCGACGCCATTCCCGACCTGTCCGATGTGCAGGTCATCATCTACACCGAATACCCGGGCCAGGCACCGCAGATTGTGCAGGACCAGGTGACTTATCCGATCACCACCAAGATGCTCTCGGTGCCCTTTAAGAAAGTGGTGCGCGGCTACTCGTTCTACGGCTATTCGTTCGTCTATGTCATCTTCGAGGACGGCACGGACCCCTACTGGGCGCGCAGCCGGGTGTTGGAATACCTGAGCCAACTCAGCAGCCAGATGCCCAAAGGGGTCACGCCCTCGCTCGGCCCGGATGCCACGGGCGTGGGTTGGGCCTTCATGTATTCCATCAACTCCACCAACCGCAGCCTTCAGGAATTGCGCTCCATGCAGGACTGGTATCTGCGCTACCAACTCACGGCGGTGGACGGCGTGTCCGAAGTGGCGTCCATCGGCGGGTTCGAGAAGCAATATCAGGTGACGGTGGACCCGGTGAAGTTGCGCGCTTACGACCTGCCGCTGTCGAAGGTGCGCATGGCCATCCAGATGAGCAACGGCGAAGTGGGTGGTCGCTCCATCGAAATGGCCGAAAAAGAATTCATCGTCCGCGTCAAGGGCTACATCCAGGACGTCGAGTCGCTCCGCAAAGTCGCCGTCGGCGTTGGTCCCAACGGCGTGCCGATTCTGCTGCGGGACGTGGCGACCGTGCAACTCGGACCGGAAATGCGCCGGGGCATCGCCGAGCTTAACGGCGAAGGCGAAACTGTCGGGGGCATCGTCGTCATCCGTTACGGGGCCAATGCCCGCCAGGTCATCCTCGACGTGAAGCAGAAGCTCGACGCGGCAATGAAAGCCCTGCCGCCGGATGTGACCTACACCGTCGCTTACGACCGCAGCGCGCTCATCAATCGCGCCGTCAAAACGCTCGAAGAAAAGCTCATCGAGGAAAGTATCGTGGTGGCGCTGGTCTGCCTCGCCTTCCTGATGCACCTGCGGAGCGCAATGGTGGCCATTCTCATTCTGCCCGTCGCCGTGCTCATGTCCTTCCTCGTCATGTTCGGCCAGGGCATCAGTTCCAACATCATGTCGCTGGGCGGCATCGCCATCGCCATCGGGGCGATGGTGGACGCCGTCATCATCATGATCGAGAACGCCCATAAACACCTGGAGCACGACGCCGGGAAAAAGCCGCACTGGGAGATCATCCGGGACGCTTGCGTTGAGGTCGGGCCGACGCTCTTTTATTCACTGCTGGTCATCAGCGTCTCGTTCATCCCCGTGTTCACGTTGCAGGCGCAGGAAGGCCGCTTGTTCAAACCGCTCGCCTTCACGAAGACCTACTCGATGGCCGCCGCCGCGCTCCTTTCCATCACGCTCGCGCCGATTCTCATGGGTTACTTCATTCGCGGGAAAATCCCGGCGGAAGAAAAAAATCCCATCAACCGCTGCCTGATCTGGCTGTATCATCCGCTGATTGATTTCGTCATCAAGTGGCGCTGGTCCGTCATTTTCAGCGCCGCCGCAATCATCGTTTGGGTCTTCTTTCCGTCGAACCAGCTCGCCGCGCGTTTCCTGCCCGACGGCAAGGTCAAGGAATGGGCGTTCAAGGCGGGGAAGTTTTTCCCCTATCAGAACATCGGCTCCGAGTTCATGCCGCCGCTCTACGAAGGCGACTTGCTCTACATGCCGACGACCTTCCCCGGCATCTCCTCGACCAAGGCGCGCGAACTCGTTCAGCAAACCGACAAGATCATCAAGAGTTTCCCGGAAGTGCATCACGTCTTCGGCAAGATTGGCCGCGCGGAAACCGCCACCGACCCCGCGCCCTTCGACATGATCGAAACCACCATAATGCTCAAGGACGAAGGCGAGTGGCCGAAAGTGGACATCAAGGATGAGGACGGCAAAATCATCGCGCACCGCCGTCGCACAGCCGACGAACTGGTGGACGCGCTCAATAGCGCCATTCAGTTCCCCGGTCTGGCGAACGCCTGGACCATGCCGATCAAGACGCGCATTGACATGCTTTCCACGGGCATCAAGACACCGGTGGGCATCAAAGTCGCCGGCCCCAACCTGGCCGAATTGGAGCGAATCGGCTCGGAGATTGAAGCGGTGGTGAAGCAGGTGCCCGGCACGACGAGCGCCTTTTCCGAGCGCGTGATTGGCGGTCGCTATGTGGAATTCGACATCAACCGCGACGAAATTGCCCGCTACGGTCTCACGCTGGGAGAAGTGCAGGAAGTCTTGGCCGTGGCCCTGGGCGGAATGCCGATCGCCACCACGGTCGAGGGGTTGGAGCGTTACACCATCAACCTGCGCTACGACCGCGACTTTCGCTCGAACCTCGACGTGCTCCGGAACGACATCGTGATTCCAACGCCCACCGGCGCGCAGGTGCCGCTCGGACAATTGGCCAGCCTGCGCATCGTGAATGCTCCGATGGCCATCAAGAGCGAAGCCGCCGTGCCGAACGCCTGGATTTACGTGGACGTGAAGGGCATTGACATCGGCACCTACGTCCAGATGGCCATGCGCGCCGTCCGCGAAGGCATCGCCAACGGCACCATCAACCTGCCCCCGGGCTACAACATCTTCTGGAGCGGCCAGTATGAATACATGCTCCGCGCCCAACAGCGGATGATGATCGTGGTGCCGCTCACGCTCCTCATCATCATTCTCATCATCTATCTCAACACGCGCTCGGCCATCAAGACCGCCATCGTCATGCTGGCCGTGCCATTCTCGCTCGTCGGCGCGTTCGCCACCATCCACTGGCTGGGCTACAACATGAGCGTGGCCGTCTGGGTCGGCATCATTGCGCTCGCCGGCCTCGACGCGGAAACCGGCGTGGTAATGCTGCTCTACCTCGACCTGGCTTATGAGGATTGGAAGAAGCGAGGGCTGCTGACCAATCTGGCGGGCCTGCGCGACGCCATTTACCATGGCGCGGTCAAGCGCGTCCGCCCCAAGGCCATGACCGCAAGCGTGATCATCGCCGGCCTGATGCCGATCATGTGGAGCCACGGTGCCGGCGCCGACGTGATGAAGCGCATTGCCATCCCAATGATCGGCGGCGTGGTGACCTCGACCGTGATGGAACTGGTGGTGTATCCAGCGATTTACTACCTGTGGCGCTCACGCCGCCTCAAGCCTTCGCCAACTCTAGCAACAACTGCCGCAACCTCCGAACCGGGAAAGGAAAACACATGAGCATTGAAGACACTATTGGCTACCAGAACGAAGCCGAAACCTGCGTCGTCTGTGGGAAGGGCGTGGAGGGGAACCGCGGCTTTGCCCGGGTCAACCACGGCGGCATCATGGTCAACCTCTGCTGCCCCGGCTGCATGGAGACCTTCGAGAAAGACCCGGAGCCGCACATGGCGCGTCTCCGCAAGGTGTTCGAGTATCGGGAACTCCGGAAACTGACCAAGCCCAACGATGAAACTTGAGGCGATGAACCAGTTCCATTCAAACACGCAAAGCGAAAGGACAAGACATGAAACGTAAAACAAACAATCAGCAGCCACAGACCTTCTCCATCACCGCGCCTGCGGCGATGAGCGTCCTGCTGGCCGGCGATTTCACGCACTGGCAGGAAGCGGCGATCCCGATGGAGAGACAGGAAGGTGGCGTGTGGAAGACCACCGTGGCGCTTGCTCCAGGCACGTATCACTATCGGTTCATCCTGGACGGCCAGTGGCGGGATGATCCGGAATGCACTTTGCGCGTGGCGAATCCCTACGGCGGCGAAAACTCCGTCCGGCAGGTCGCTTGACGGGTTTGGCGGCGGACATGCCGGAGCGGGAAAGGAACCATGAAAGAAATTAAAGCGTACATCAGGCCACTCTGTGCCAGCCGGGTTATCAAGGCTCTCGAAGACGCCGGCGCCAAAGACTTGACCTTGATCCAGGCGGATGCGATCGCCCCACTGCCTTATCACGGGCAGGAGACTGAAGTCTCGTCCGCAAGGCACATCACGAGGCACTCGGACGTCGCCAAGCTGGAATTGGTTTGCCGGGACAAAGAGGCGAAGCTTTACGTGGAGATCATCCGGGCATGCGCCCACACCGGCAAAAGGGGTGATGGCAGGATATTTGTGAGCCACGTGGAAGAGGCGGTCAACATCCGCACCGGGGAAACCAGTGATACGGCACTTTGAAGAGGCGAGATGTTTTCCGGCGCCGAGCCGGGCACCTGCCGCATGTGCGGGCCGCCCGCCAAGGGCAGCGTGCGTGCGACAAATGAACCATGAACGAGCCAATCAAATCCAATGAGCCTGTCACGGGAGCTTCATCATCTCCCACGGCCGAGAGGAAGCTCCTGTCCTGGTTGCCCGTGTTCGTTCTGTGCGGGGCATTCCTGGTTGGCTTTGTCCCGATGTGGCTCAAATCCAGCCGGCTGAACAGGGAATTGTCTCGCTCCGAGCGGCAGGCGCGTGTCCAGCAAATTCAAATCACTTTCGCCGACGCGCCGCTGGACGCCCGTCGCGGTGATTACGAACCGGCCCGCCAGCGAATGGCCAGCTTCTTTACGCTCGTCAGCGCGGAATTGGATCGCGGCATCGGCTCGGCGCTGCCGTCCAGCGCGTCCGAGGGTTTGAAGCCATTGCTCGCCCAGCGCGACGACCTCATTACTCTGCTGGCACGCGGCGACCCGGCCTCCGCCGAACGATTGGCAACGGCCTATGCGAGATTCCGTAAGACGCTCGGCCGGTAGGTTGGTGAATCTATGAAAGGAAATTCCACGCTCGCGTGAGTGCGCCCGCCCCCCCTCAAACCTCATCCGACGTGTTCAAGCCGCGACGCCGGGAAGTGGACTTGCGCCTCGTGCCAATGGGTTTTGCGGCGCTGATTCTCGTTGGCGCGTTGTTGCTCTTGCTGCCGTGGGCGCACAAGCCCGGCCATTCCCTGGGCTGGCTGGACGCCTTGTTTCTCTCGACATCGGCGACGTGCGTGACCGGCCTGACCACTCTGAACGTGGCGGAGACCTTCAACGGTTTCGGGCAGGTCGTGCTGCTGGTGCTCATCCAGACTGGCGGCCTCGGCATTTTCACGGCGGGCATTTCACTCGTTCTCCTCAGCGGCAACCGGCTGTCACTCTCGGACGAACAAACCATTCACGCGACCGTGGGCCGGTCGCGTCAGGCGCGACCGCTGGACGTATTCATCTACGCCTGTGTGTTCGTCGTGGTATTCGAACTGGCCGGGACGCTGGCGTTGTTCACGCTGATGTCGCAGGCGCAGCCGGAAACGAATCACTGGCAGACGCTGTGGGAGTCTTGGTTCCACTCGGTGAGCGCGTTCTGCAACGCGGGCATCTCGATTTACCCGGAAGGCATGGCCTGCTGGCGGGGGTATCCCGGCGTGCTGGCCGTGGTTTCTGCACTCGTCATCGCGGGCGGCATCGGACTGATGACGCTGATCAACCTGCGCTTTTACTATTTTTGGCGGCGCGATCCACGTCGTCGCGGGCGGCTCACCGTGCAGACACGCCTCTCGGTGCTCTCGGCGGCGGCATTGCTGCTGTTGGGCGGCATCGCGGCCTGGGTGTTTGAATCCAACGATACACTCAAGAACGCAACTTTGGGCGAACAGGTGTCCTGGTCCTTTTTTCATTCCGCGATGTCGCGCACGGCCGGGTTCAATGTCGTGGACGTAGGGCAGATGAATCCGCCCACCTTGCTGGCCACGCTGGGATTGATGTTCATCGGCGGTGCGCCCGGTTCGATGGCCGGCGGCATCAAGACCGTGACGTTCGTGGTGCTGCTGCTGACGGCGTGGTCGGCCTTGCGGCGGCGTGATGAAGTGCAGTTCTGGAATCGTCGGCTGTCGCCCAAGGTCTCTTTCGTGGCCACGATGGTGGCGCTGCTCGGGATCGCGTGCGTGGTGGCGGGGGTGGTATTGTTGATGGTGTTTGAGGACGGACACCCGGCGTCGCAAACTCACCAGCGCTGGCTGGCGCTGGTCTTCGAGGCGGTGTCGGCGTTTGGCACGGTGGGTTTGAGCACGGGCGTGACATCGCTTTTGACCGCCGCGGGCAAAGTCGTTATCATCGCGCTCATGTTCACGGGCCGCATCGCGCCGCTCATGCTGGCGGTGTATCTGGCACGTCCGGCCAACCCGCTGCGGGTCCGGCATCCGCGCGAGGAACTGGCGCTGGGTTGAAGAAAGACGCACCTCATGGCACAACGCATTTTTATTATTGGAGCAGGCCGGTTCGGAGCGCATCTGGCCACACGGCTTTCCGAGTTCGGCTGCGAAATCGTGCTGGCCGACAAGAACGCGGACCGCGTGGAGGACTTGGTGCAGGACGGCTTTCACGCGGTGGAAATGGATGCGGAAGACCAGGACGCACTCAAGGAAGCCGGTGTGCACGAGGCCGACGCCGTGGTCGTGAGTATCGGTGAGAACATGCAGGGCAGCATCCTGACCACGCTGCTGCTCAAGGAACTCAAGGTGAAGAAACTCATCTGCCGCGCGCTCGACGCCCGGCACGCCACCGTGCTCGAAAAACTTGGCGCGGATCTCGTGGTGTTGCCCACCCGCGACATGGCTTACCGGCTGGCGGAACGGTTGCGCGACAACGCCGGCAGCGACCGGCAGGAGCTATGTGGCGATTATCACATGGCGCAAATCCGGGTTGGCCCGCCGCTGCACGGCAAGACTCTGGCGGACGCCGCGCTGCGCGAGCGCTATCGCGTGAATGTTGTTCTCCTAACGCGCACCGATGCGAAGGGTGAGACGGTGGCGGTCGAACCAACGCCAGACCGTACGATGCTCCGGAGCGACATGTTGTTTGTTGCCGGGCGACGGGAAAACCTGAACCGATTTGAGCGTGAATGCGGAGAGCAATCAGCCGCGACTTAACTCATGAGCACCTGTATCCTCACCGCCCGGATGACAGCGCGCAGCATTCCGCCGTCGCAAACGCTGATGGTCGGCGACCGCCTGGACAACGACATCGAGCCGGCCCGAGCGCACGGCTGGCAGACATCGCAGTTCAGCCCATGCCTATCAGGTTGACGCCCAAGACTACCACCGGACGTGGCTTGGCTGGCCCATGGAACACCGTCGGTGGCGGTCGCGACTGGACTTTGGGTGTCAACCGGATAGGCATGGTTCAGCCCACACGCCGGCAACCACTGGACGTGTTTGCGTGATTGGCTCGCAGCATGTTTCTGACCTGCTAACAAGAGAATCGGCGGCCGTATCCCTGCCGCGACAGAGATTCGCTGCCAACCCGCAGCAGATGCGCCCACCTCAAAAACAACAACAAACGCCTCCCACTGGCGCGTTGACAGTTTATTTCTTGCACCGTTCTTTTGCCGCGCTGGACAGGAGATGGGCTTTTGACGACACTGGCGGGCATGGAAATGGCGCTGGTACTCTTGATCACAGGAGCCGCCGTGTATCTCTTCGTCACGGAGAAATATCCGGCCGACCTGGTGGCGATCATGGTGCTGGGAGCGTTGGTGGTCATTGGCCTGTTTGGGCGATTCGCCGGCTGGATTCAGACGGAGAAATGGATCACGGCCGAGGAAGGCATTGCGGGCTTCAGCAATCCGGCCACCATCACAGTGGCGGCCATGTTCGTGCTCAGCGCCGGGCTGCAAAAGACCGGGGCGGTCAGTTCCGTGGGACGGTTGCTGGTGCGGTTGGGCAAGGCGCCCAGTCTGCTGCTCCTGGTCACGATGGCAGGCGTCGGGCTGGTCTCGGCATTTATCAACAATACGGCGGCCGTGGCCGTGTTTCTTCCGTTGTTGCTGGCCGTGTGCGCGCGGAGCAAAGTCTCCCCCTCCAAACTGCTCATTCCCCTCTCCTACGCGTCGCAATTCGGCGGCGTTTGCACGCTGATTGGCACCTCGACCAACCTGCTGGTGAGCACGATTTCGGAACGGGCAGGCCACGGGGCGTTTTCGATGTTTGAGTTTGGACGGCTGGGCTTGGTCATGACCGGCACGGGCATCCTCTACATGTTGCTGGTGGGAAGGTGGCTGCTGCCCGCCCGCCGCGGCGAGGAGTTGACCGAAGCCTACCAGCTTGGCGAGTACATCAGCGAGTTGCGCGTGCTGGCGGGGTCCCGGTTGGTGGGCAGCACCGTGTTGACGAGCAAGTTCGGCCAAGCGCAGAACGCCGTTGTGCTGGAGATACTGCGTCCCAATCAGACGGTCTTCGCGCCGCTGCACGAAACGATTCTTGTGGACGATGTGCTGCTGGTGCGGGGACGGGTCCAGGACTTGATGGACCTGAAGGCGGGCTGGAGGCTGGAGATCGAACCGCAATTCAAGCTCAAAGACCACGCCCTCCTGGGGAAAGACTTGCGCTTGGTGGAGGCGCTGGTGGCGCCGCGTTCCCAGTTGATCGGTCGCACCCTGGCTGACATGGAGTTCCGGCGCCGCTACAATGCCATTGCCCTGGCCATTCAGGGATGCGAACAAACCATCCGGGAAAAGCTCAGCCAGGTCCGGTTGCGGTTCGGCGATGCGCTGCTGCTGCTCGGACCCAAGGAAGAAATTGGCCGTTTGCGTGCCGACCCGGACTTCCTCGTGCTGGAAGAAGTGGAGGAACCGTCACTGCGCCGGAGCAAGGTGCCCATGGCGCTGGCGATCATCGCGGCCGTGGTTGGGCTGGCCGCGCTGAACATCATGCCCATTCTGGTCTCAGCCATCCTGGGCTGCGTCGCCCTGGTCGTGAGCCGCTGCATCACTTTGGAGGAGGCCTATGCCGCCATTGACTGGAAAGTAATTTTCATGCTGGCAGGCGTGCTGCCGTTGGGCTTGGCCATTGAAAAATCCGGCGCGGCGCAATTCCTCGCGCAGCACGTTCTTGGTTTTGTGGGTCAGTTCGGTCCGCTGGCCGCGCTGGCCATGCTCTATCTCGTCACGGCGACACTCACTGAATTCATGAGCAACAGTGCCACCGCGGTCTTGTTGGCTCCAGTCGCTCTTTCCACCGCCGCGACGCTTGGGGTGGAAGCGAAGCCGTTCTTGATGGCGGTGTGCTTTGCCGCTTCGACCAGCTTTGCCACACCGGTAGGCTACCAGACCAACGCGATGGTCTATCATCCCGGCGGCTACAAGTTCGCCGACTTCATGAGGGTGGGCATCCCTCTGAACCTGGTTTTCTGGGCGCTGTCGGTTTACTACATCCCGAAGTTCTGGCCGTTTTGACCCCCTTTGCCGGCGTCAGCCGCCCGTGCCCAAAAGCATGCCCCTGGGCGGCAAAATAAGGCATACGATGATGGCAGAGCTGCTCGCACGGGAACGAGGCCCGAGGAATAAGGACTAAAATCCCTCTGAGGAGGACCCCGCAATTGCCGGGGCCACTTTGGGCAGCAGCCGGCCACTGGCCGCAGTTAGCGGCGTCCCGCCAGCACGCCGATCAGCAGGCCCAGTCCCAGGGCGAGGCCGATGGATTGGTAGGGATACTCACGAATGACACGGTCGGTCGCTTTCGCTGCCAGAACAGTGCTGTCCTCCAGCCGGCGGCATGTGACCTGGGCCGAGGCCAAAGCGGCGGCCAGGCGGGTCCGCACTTCGCTGATCTTCTCGTCGGCCAGACTGGCGGTGACATTCATCAATTCCTCGGCATCGCGCATAACGGCCTTGAGATCGCGGGCCAGTTTTTCCCGGGTCACGTCGGCCCGGGCTTGCTGCATCAGCTCAAAATGAGTTTCCATGTCAGACCTTTCTCTTGGAGGTTTTGCTGTTGGAGTCCTGCTCGACTCAAGGAATTGGACGATATCCGGCGTCCGCCATTCAAACTCCCGGACGGGCAGCTCAAAGAAAATTCGTGGCGGCGAGGGAAGTTGGCCGGGGCGGCATTCGGCCTGAGCGGCCGGCGCCAGCGGATTCAATTCATTTAGAGCGTGTCCGGAAAATCAATTTCGGGTTTCGTCCTCGTCCTCGTCCTCGATGTTGCCTTCATTTTCGAGGACGAGGAGGACGACGAGAACGAGGACGAACAGACAGTCTCGAATTTCCGGACACGCTCTTAGAGATGCGTCGGCCTCTCGATGGAGGGTTGTTGGCCGTCCTGGTTTGGCATTATACTGCCGGCATGAGCACCTGCATACTCACGACCGGGGCGCCGAAGCGTATCGGCTTCATTTCGACCCGGTTTCACGGCACGGACGGCGTCACGCTCGAAGCCCGCAAGTGGGCGCACATCCTCAGCGGCATGGGCCACACCTGTTTTTGGATGGCGGGTCTGATCGATGCGCCGCCGGCAGTGAGCCACCCGGCTCCGCTGGCCTACTTCAATCACCCTGAAGTGGCCGAGGTGCAGAACAAACTCTTCGGCGTGGCCGTGCGCGGCCGCGCCGTCACGAACCAGATTCACTCGCTCAAGGAGCGGCTGAAGGACGAACTTTACCGTTTCATCGAGAGGTTCCAGCTTGAGGTGCTGATTCCCGAAAACATCCTGTCCATCCCGATGCACGTGCCGCTGGGGCTGGCCATGACCGAGGTCATTGCCGAAACCACCCTGCCCGTCATCGCGCATCATCACGACTTTGCCTGGGAACGGGAACGATTCACCTTAAACGCCGTCAACGATTATTTGCAGGCCGCTTTCCCGCCGCTGCTCTACGGCATGGAACACGTCGTCATCAATTCCATGGCCCAAAAGGAACTGGCCCGCCGGCTGGGCATCCCTTCGCAGATCATCCCCAACGTGCTGGACTTTGAAACGCCGCCGCCGGGTCTCGACGATTACAGCGCCGACCTGCGCCGGGAGATTGGCCTGCGCGAGGACGACCTTCTCATTCTGCAACCGACGCGAGTGGTGGCTCGAAAGGGGATTGAGCACGCCATCGAACTGGTGCGCCGTCTCAAAGACCCGCGCGCCAAGCTGGTCATCTCGCATCCGGCGGGTGACGAAGGCAGCGCCTACATGGCCATGCTCAAGGAACGCATTGTTGACGCGCAGATTGACGTGCGCTTCATCGCCGACCGCGTTGGCGAGCAGCGCGGCCTGAACGACATGGGCCAGAAGGTTTACACCCTGTTTGATGTCTATCCTCACGCCGATCTGGTGACGTATCCGAGCTACTACGAAGGTTTCGGCAACGCGTTTCTCGAGGCGATCTACTTTGGCAAACCGGTGGTGGTGAACACCTACGCCGTCTATGCGCGCGACATCGACCCGCTGGGCTTCAAGACCATCGAAATGACACAGCTTATCAGCAACCACGTGGTGGAGCAGACGAAAGAAGTCCTGGCCAACCATGCCCTGAGCGCAGAGTGGGCGAAAATGAACTACGCCCTGGGCGTGAAGTACTTTTCCTACTCGGTCGCCCGCCGCAAACTGGCCGCCCGGCTGGCCAACTTGTTTGGGGAAGGGGTTTGAACGGCGGGAGCCAGGACCGTGGCGGCGCAAAATCTTCAAATAGCCGCGGCGCCGGCTGCGTCCATTGCTTAGCGCGCTCGTGATTATGAAACGTTGGCTTTGTCTGCTCGTCCTTGTGGCTGTTGGACTCCCCCTCGGTTTCGGGGCTGACACCGAGAGGGCGATCTATTACGTGCAACTCATCCGCGGCAGCCATGAGGATCAGCCGCCCCAGCCCGGCAGCAAGCGCATTGGCCCCAAGCTCTCCGCTGCTTTGCGCCCGGTGTTTCAGTGGAAGAGCTACTGGGAAGTGAACCGCCAGCAGGTGGCGCTGGCCAACGGGCAGAAGAGCACGGTGCGCCTCAGCCCGGATCGGGAGGTGAAGATTGACCTCACCGATCCAGCCAAGCGCCAAGTCACGGTTTACGAGGCGGGCAGACCGGTCTCACGCGCCATCAGGCCGGCGGGCGAGGCCATGACGATCATCGGCGGCGACCGCGACAAGAGTAGCGCCTGGTTTATCGTGGTGCGCCGGGACAAGCCGTCCGTCCAGGAGAGTCCTTCAAAATAGGGGCGCCTTCCCTCTGCACGGAAGCAGACGGCTGAATTTTTGTTGTTGCTCTTCGGCAGTGATGGGTAAATATCGGCATGCAATCGACTTTACCACCGTTGACACCGGGCACTTTGTATCTGGTGGCCACCCCCATTGGCAATTTGGAGGACATAACCTTGAGGGCCATCCGCACGCTGCGAGAGTGCGACGTGATCGCGGCCGAAGACACGCGCCACAGCGGGCTGCTGCTGAAACACCTGGGAATCGTCAAGCCAATGCTCAGCTATTTTCGGTTCAACGAAGCCAGACGGAGCGAAGAGATTGTGACGCGCCTGCAGCAGGGCGAAACCGTGGCGTTGATGTCCGACGCCGGCAGTCCCGGCATCAGCGATCCAGGTGAACGCGTGGTGAAGGCGGTCTTGGCGGCGGGTTTGCGCGTGGAACCGGTGCCGGGGTGTTGCGCGTTGGTGGCGGCGCTGGCGGCGAGCGGGCTGCCCACAGCCGAGTTCCATTTTCCCGGTTTTTTGCCTCACAAATCTGGAGCGCGGCGGAAGGAACTGGAGCGGCTGAAAGGCATGGCCGGAACGCTCATTCTCTACGAGTCGCCTTATCGAATTGAGAGGCTGCTGGTTGAACTGGATGACCTCTTGGCGGGGCGGCAGGTGGTGCTGGCCCGCGAGGTGACGAAGAAGTTCGAGGAGTACCTGCGCGGAACACCGGCTCAGCTCCGGCAAATGGCTCAGAAACGCGCTTGGAAAGGAGAGTTTGTGGTGCTGATTGGCCCGGAGAATTCCGCGAAAAATGGCCAATAATTCCCTTGCTTTCAATTGGTTTGCGTCTAATGTCGCTGACTGTCCGTTAGCGAAGACTGAGTGAGTCGGAAATTGTCAATTAGTGCTTTTTAAGCGGTGACGATTGAAACCTAAAGTGGGAACGTTCACCCATCCAGCAGCGCGGATCAATAACAAAACCCATTATGGCAACCAGGTTGTTTGTCGGAAACCTAACCTATAATTCCACGGAAAATGATCTGCAGGATTACTTTTCCCAGGCCGGAACTGTCCTCTCCGTAAACATTATGCAAGACCGCGCCACAGGCCGCTCCCGCGGTTTCGCTTTTATTGAGATGGCTTCGCAAGAAGAGGCCCTGAAAGCAGTTGAAATGTTCCATCAGAAGGACTTTCAAGGCCGCGCTTTGACCGTCAATGAAGCGCGCCCGCGCGAAGAACGTCCACCCGGCGGCGGGTTTGGCGGCGGTGGCGGTGGTGGTGGTGGTGGTGGCGGCCGCGGAGATCGCCGCGGTGGTGGCGGTGGCGGTGGCGGTGGCGGTTATCGCCCGCGCCGCTAAAATCGTTGCCGGTAATCGTTGGCTGCAAACCGCCGTTACGCGGCGGTTTTTTCATATAAACTTCCCCGGGTTCAGAATGCCCCTCGGGTCGAGCGCATCCTTCACCGTCTGATGGAGCCGGCGCAATTCTGGAGAAGCAGCCCTCGGCCACCACGGCTTTTTGGCCAGGCCGATGCCGTGCTCGCCCGTGATGGCTCCGCCGAGGGAGAGAACCTGCTCGAACAGCTCATCCAGGGCGGCATCGCAACGCTTTTTAGCGTCCGGCTCTTGCAGGTCCACCATGATATTGACGTGGATGTTGCCGTCCCCGGCATGTCCGAAACAGGCCACCGGCCAGCCGTGCTTTTCTTGCAGGCCGGCGGTGAACCGGAACAAGTCCTCCAGCCGGCCCCGAGGCACCACGATATCTTCATTGAGCTTGGTGAGGCCCGTATCACGCAGCGCATAAGAAAACTCCCGGCGCAATTGCCAGATTTTTTCACACTGCTCGCTGCCATAAGCGCGCTGGACGAAAAGTGGACCGATGGAGCGCACGATCTGCTCCAACTGCTTGGCTTCGGACCGAACGGACCTTTCCTGGCCGTCGAGTTCCACAATCAGGTGGGCCTGGCAACCGGCCAGGAGGCGGCTGCCGGTGCGCTTCCGAGCCGCCGCCAGTGTAAAAGCATCGGCCAGTTCCAAGGCGCTGGGAAGAAATCCGCCCGCAAAAATGGCGCGGATCGCGTCGGTGGCTTGGCGCATGGAAGGGAGACCGACAGCCAGACAAGCGCGGAAGGGCGGCAGCGGCAGCAGCTTCAAGATGGCTTCGGTCACGATGCCCAGCAAGCCCTCGGAACCGACGAATAATTTGCTGAAATCAAAGCCGGTTTTGTTTTTGTGCGTGCGCCCGCCCATGCGGACAATGGAGCCGTCGGCCAGGACGACCTCCAAGCCCAGCACATAATCGCGCGTCACTCCGTATTTCAGGCAACGCGGCCCGCCGGCGTTGGAAGCGATATTGCCGCCGATGGTGGAATCGGCCCGGCTGGCCGGATCGGGAGGATAGAACCGCCCCAGCTTTTCCACCGCCTCCTGCACATCGCGCGTCACCACGCCGGGTTCGACCACGGCCACAAAATCGTCGGGATTGATTTCCTTGATCCGGTTCATGCGGATCAAGGACAGGGAAATGCCGCCCTGAACCGGCACGCAACCCCCGACATAGCCGAAACCCGCTCCGCGGGCGGTGACGGGAATGCGCCGGGCATTGGCCAGGCGCAAGAGCGCCGCCACGGCGTGGGTGCTTCGAGGGAGAGCGACGGCATCCGGCAGAGAAGCGGCAAACCATTTATCACCGGCATGTTCCCGGCGGAGGCGTTCGTCAAATCGCAGCGTGCCCGCCGGCAACTGCTTTTGGAGCCGTTTCAAAGCCGTGAGCCAATGCGATTTCATGTCGCCGAGCTGTCGCGGGTCTGGATGAGAAGGCGGGCTTCCTCAGCTTGCTCGTCCGGCACTTGCACCAGAATACCGCCCGTGGTCATGGAATAGCCTTCCATGCTCAAGGCCGACAGTTCGTGGGCAATGATCGCCTGGAAATCGGCGGCTTCCAGGCGGGAGCGAACCAGTTGCGCATCCGCCGGGCTAAAGGTTTGATAGACCGTAACCAGTTGCATGGCATGAAAAAGGGCGGGCAGAACGGTTAGGGGGCGGCGGGCGTTTTGATATCGGCGAAGACGATGATTCCGGCGCCGGTTTGCAGCAGGCTTTGGACCTGCACTTCGACCTGATGGCCGATCAAGTGCTGGGCTTGGTTCACCACCACCATCGTCCCGTCGTTGAGGTAGCCGATCCCCTGCCCTTTGTCTTTGCCTTCACGGACGATCTTCAGATTGAGAGCCTCCCCTGGCAAGATGACCGGCTTCATGGCGCCGGCCAACTGATTGATATTGACGTACGCAACCGACTGCAGTTCCGCGACCTTGCCGAGATTAAAATCGTTGGTGAACAATTTCGCGCCCAGCGCTTTGGCCAATCGAATCAACTTCGCGTCCACGGCCGCTTCATCGGGAAAATCGCCTTCATGAATTTTGACTTCATTGCGCTGGTTGCGTTGCACCCGGCTGAGCACCTCCAATCCCCTTCTCCCGCGCGCCCGGCGGATGGGATCATTGGAATCGGCGATCTGCTGCAATTCCTTCAACACAAAGCGCGGCACGACAATAATGCCTTCGAGAAAGTTGGCCTCGACCAGATCGGCAATGCGCCCATCAATAACGACGCTGGTGTCAAGGAGGAGCAGGTTCTCCGGTTTATTTTGCGAGGCGAAGCGCACATAGGGAATGATGAGGGAAAAATCCTCCTTGTTGCTCCGCATGGCCAGCACCATGCCGATATAACTGAAGCCGACGAACAGGCTCAGCCGGATCAGCCAGCGCGGACCTTCATCGGCATAGGTGAACAATTCGGACCGATCGATCAGCCAGGCGATCAAGGTCCCCAGGATCAGGCCGAAGGTGGCGGCGGAGAAAGCCCGCAGCGAGAACCCTTTCAACATTTCATCGATGGCAATCAGAAGCCCGCCCATGCCAAAGCCGATGACCAAGCCGTAACTGCCCCGCTCGATCAAGCCCGGCTGCACCTGGCTGACGGCGTAACCGCTCAACGTGCAGAGGATGAGAAAGAGAACGCGGATGACCCACAGCGACATAACTTCTTAACGAAACGGATATTTAGGAGGGTGCAACGGGCGCTGCACCGTGTTGGTTTTCGGCGGTTTCGGCGCACGCAGGACGGCCAGCAACCCTAATTTGTTCATGTTACTGCTCAAGACTGTCAGATTACTGACCATAAGTGAAACGTTTTGAGAAAGCTCTTCATTTTTCAGGAAACTGCCCGCCAAGCCTTTGCCTTCCTGCAAGCGGGTCAGGAGCTGGTTGATCTGCACCGTGGCGGATTCAATGTTCTTCACGGCCAACGTGAATTCAACCTTGTTGGTCACCACCGCTTCCTCCAATTGGGCAGCGACGCGGGTTAATTGATCCGAAAACACGGCCAAATTGGTCACGGAGGTTCTCAAAACCGGTCGATTCGTGGCCACGAACTGGTCGATGTTGGCCACGGTCGTCAGGGCCCTTTCTGAAACCAACCGGAAATTGCCCACCGTCGCCGTCAGATTGCTGAGCGATTCTTCCGCCAGGAGGCTGCGATCCAGCCGGGCGACGGCTTCGTTGAGTTTCTGCGCGGTTTGATCGACGCGCTTGAGCAGTCCGGCCGCTGACCGGGCCACTTCCTGCAAGTCAAATGGCTCCTCGCAATAGACTTCATCTCCGTCGTTGAGAAAAGGTTTTTCATTCGCTCCCGGCACCACCGAGATAAAACGGTCGCCCAAAAAGCCCATCTGTTTGATGGTAAACACGGCATCACCGTGGATGCGGTAGCGTTGGAGTATTTTTACGCGGACGGTCACGCTTTTCCCGCTGGGATCCAACTCGGTGGAGAGCACGTCTCCCACGGGCACGCCCGCCATCAAAACAACCGCGCCGGGAATGATGCCGCCGACATTTTCGGTTTTCAGGCGCAAGGCATAGGTGGGAACGAACAGTGAGGCGCCTTTGCTGAATTTCATGACCAGCGCAGCCAAAAAAAACAGGCTGATGAAAACAAAGACACCGACTTTCCATTCCAACCGCGATTTGCTCATATCAAAAATAATGGTCTTTGGGGTCTGAAATCCCGTTCACGAACCGGTGCACGACCGGGTCGGCGGACTGGAACAGTTCTTCGGGCGTGCCGCTGGCATGGATGCGGCCATTGTTCAGCATCAAAACACGCTGGCCAACGCGGCGGGTGCTCCGCATGTCATGGGTCACCACAACCGAAGTGACCTTGAGTCGTTCGCAAACCCGCAAAATGAGCTGGTCAATGCTGTCGGCCACTATGGGATCGAGTCCGGTGGTCGGCTCATCGTACAGCACGATCTCCGGCCGGTAAATGATGGCCCGGGCCAAGCCGACCCGCTTGCGCATGCCGCCGGAGAGTTCGGCCGGCTTCTTTTGTTGCGTGCCGGGCAGTTCGACCATTTCCAGGGCCTCCGCCACGCGCTCGGCAATCTCATGTTCAGCCAACGCTCGTTCGCGCCGTAAGACGAAGGCGATGTTCTCCGCCACCGTAAGCGAGTCAAACAGAGCCGCACTCTGAAAGAGCATGCCGAATCTGCGGCGCACTTTCAGCAATTCCCGCTCGTTCATCCGGGCGATGTTCTGGCCGGCGATCCGGACTTCGCCCTCGTCCGGGGTAATAAGCCCAATCAGAAGCTTTAGCAAGATGCTTTTGCCGCCGCCGCTGCGCCCAATGATGACGACCGATTCGCCGGGTTCGATGCAAAAGCTGACCCCATCGAGCACGCGATGCGCGCCGAAGCTTTTTTTCAAGTCTCGCACCTCAATCATGGCAACAAGAGCCGGGTCAAGAGCAACGTCAGGAAAAAATTGCTCATCAGGATGGCCATCGAGGAATAGACCACCGCTTCGGTGGTGGCCTTGCCCACGCCCTCCGCCCCTTCACGGCAATTCAGTCCTTTGTCGCAACTGATCACGGCGATGAGGCCGCCAAAAACGGTGGCCTTGATAATGCCCATGATCACATCCTGTGCGTGGCTGTAGCGGATCATGTTGGCCCAGGCATAGGTTGCGTCCATGCCCAGAAGGTGAACGCCCACAACGTAGCTGGCGGCGATGCCAATGACGACGGCTTCCGCCGTCAATAAGGGCAAAGCCACCACGGTGGCCAAGAGCCTCGGCACGACCAGATAATCGATCGGGTGCGTGGCCAGAGTGCGCAAGGCGTCGATCTGCTCGGTCACGCGCATGGTTCCCAACTCGGCCGCCATGGCTGCTCCCACCCGGCCGGCGACCATCAAACCGGTCAGCACCGGGCCTAACTCGCTGCTCATGGAAATACTCACCACCGCCAGCGTGGCGGTGTCCATCTTCACCTTGTGAAACTGGAAGTAGGTCTGGGCGCAAAGAACCATGCCGGTAAATGCGCCGGTGATGAGGACGACGGATTGCGACTTCGCGCCGATGAAATAGAGCTGGTAGAGAAGATCGTTCCAGCTCGGTTTATGTCTGAAAATGGATTGAACCGATTCGACGAACAACAAGGCGACACGTCCCAACCCCTGCAACCCTTCCGTCATCCATTTTTGAGCCAGTTCCTTCATTTTGCGGGAGGAATTCTATCAGCCCCGGCGGAGGCGGCCAGTTTATAAATACCGATGGCACATGAGCTTGCCGGGGAACTGCGTCGGGCCAGCGAGGCAATTTGGCCCTATTCACGAGCACCGGGGTTAGCCGGAGAGAGCCCCTTCGGCAGCCGCGTTTTGAACGAAAACCAGTTTGCCGTTTTCCACGGTGACCTGAATCGGGATGGATTCCAGGAATTTCCCTTTCAGAATTTCCTCGGCCAAGGGATCTTCCAAATTGCGCTCCACCGCCCGGCGCATGGGGCGAGCCCCGTAAATCGGGTCGTAACCTTTCTCGACCAGGAAATCCTTGGCGCTGGCATCGAGTTCAAGCTGGATGTTTTTCCCTTTCAATCGATCGACCACTTTCGAGATTTCCAGACCCAGAATCTGAATCAAATCCGGCCTGTTCAACGAGCGAAAGACGATGACATCATCCAGACGATTGAGAAACTCCGGACGAAAGGCCTTCTTGGATTCATCCAGGATTTTCTCTTTCATTTTCTCGTAGCTGTGTTCCTCGCTGCCCACCGTAAAACCGATGCTGGTTTGTTTGCGGATCGCTTCGGCCCCGACGTTGGACGTCAGCAGCACGATGGTGTTGCGGAAATCAACCGCCCGCCCCACGTTATCGGTCAGTTTTCCTTCCTCGAGAATCTGCAGCAGTATGTTCATCACATCCGGGTGAGCCTTTTCGATTTCGTCGAACAGGACCACCGAGTAGGGCCGGCGCCGCACCTGTTCGGTGAGCTGGCCGCCTTCTTCATAGCCGACATAACCGGGAGGGGAACCCACCAGCCGTGAGACCGTGAATTTCTCCATGTATTCACTCATGTCGAGCTGGATGAGCGATTTGGCATCGCCAAACATGTGCTCGGCCAGGCATTTGGCCAGCAGCGTCTTGCCCACGCCGGTGGGGCCCAGCAGCGCAAAGGTTCCGATGGGCCGCTTGGGATCCTTCAAGTCCGCGCGTGACCGGCGCAACGCCTTGCACAGCGCGGTCACAGCCTCGCGTTGTCCGACCACTACCTTCGCCAAGTCCTCTTCCATGGCCAGGAGTCTTCGCGCTTCGACCTGCTCCATGCGCTTGAGCGGAATGCCGGTCCACTTGGCGACCACCTGCAAAATGTCATCTTCACCCACCGGAACGCGCTTTTCTTCGCGGGTTGCTTTCCATTGGTTCAGAACGGCCTCCAGCTTTTCCTTGGCCTGCTTTTCCTTGTCCCGCATGGCGGCGGCCCCTTCAAAATCTTGATCTTTGATGGCGCGCTCCTTGCGGACTTTGATCTCTTCAATTTCGCCTTCGAGCTGTTTCACGTCCGGCGGACGCGTCATCGCGCCGATGCGGGCGCGCGAACCCGCTTCATCCATCAGGTCGATGGCTTTATCCGGCAGATAACGGCCGGTCAGGTAACGATCGGAGAGCCGGACCGCCGACTCCAGGGCTTTGGCGGTGAACTCAACCTTATGGTGGTCCTCGTACTTTTGTCTCAGCCCCTGCAATATTAGAACGGCCTCCTCGACCGAGGGAGCTTCGACCTTGACACTTTGAAAGCGCCGTTCCAGGGCGGCGTCCTTCTCGATGTACTTGCGGTATTCATTCAGAGTGGTCGCTCCGATGCACTGCATTTCACCGCGGCTGAGAGCGGGTTTGATGATGTTGGAGGCGTCCATGGTGCCTTCGGCCGAGCCGGCCCCGACAATCGTGTGCATCTCGTCGATGAACAGAATGACGTTTTTGGCGCGTCGGATTTCGTCCATGACGGCCTTGATCCGCTCCTCGAACTGGCCACGGTACTTGGTTCCGGCCACCATCAAGGCCAGATCGAGGGTGATGACCTTCTTATCGCGCAACAACTCCGGGACGTTGCCCTTGGCAATTTCCTGGGCCAAGCCTTCAACAATGGCGGTTTTGCCAACGCCGGCTTCACCCAGCAACACGGGGTTGTTCTTGGTGCGGCGGCAGAGGATTTGAATGACCCGTTCAATCTCGTTCTTGCGGCCGATGACGGGGTCCATTTCCCCTTTGCGGGCGATCTCGGTCAAGTCGCGCCCGAAGGCTTTAAGGGCGGGGGTCTTGACTTCGCCTTTCTTTTCGGGGGCTTTTTCCGAGCCCTCGCCGGCCGGGGCTTCTTCAGACGCATTGAAATTTGGGTCCAACTCTTTCAGGATTTCGGCGCGGGTTTGATCGATATCCACGTCCATGTTTTTGAGGACGCGAGCGGCGACACCATCCCCTTCCTTCAACAGACCCAGCAGGATATGCTCCGTGCCGACGTAGGTATGGTTGAGGACCTTGGCTTCTTTGGCAGCCAGGGACAGGACCTTCTTGACCCGAGGGGTGTAAGGAATATTGCCGATCATCTTTTGATCGGGGCCGGTCCCGACCAGCTTCTCGACTTCCATGCGGACGGTGTCGAGATCGAGGCCGATTTTCTGAAGGACATTGACGGCCACGCCCTGGCCAAGCTTGATCAGACCGAGGAGGAGATGTTCCGTGCCGACGAAATTATGGTTAAAGCGGTCCGCCTCCTTCCGTGCCAGGGCCAGCACCTGCTGGGCACGGGGGGTGAAATTGTTCATGGTTTCGTCGCTCATAAATCAAAGTGCCTCAACATCCTATTATTCGCCGGGTTTGTCCAGTTTCGAACTGCGCGAGCCCATGGCCCCCGGATTGGGGCGGCTGACCTGGCGCAAGCGCTCACGCAACATGTCCGATCGCAACAGATCGCGCTCCTCGGCCGACAGCTTTTCGGAATAGCGCCTCTGCAAGTGAGCCGGCTGAGTGACAATAAACAACTCATCGACCAGAAACCGTTCTGTTCCGGCAAACAAGCTCAAATCCACGCCCAGCCGCATCAAGGAAAGCAAATTCATCGTTTCCTTGGACGAGATGCTATGGGCATTGGCCAGGATTCCGTAGGCCCGGCCAATGTGGTTCAAAACCATCTTGGATTTCTTTTCCATCAATGAAGCTCGGGCATTTTCTTCATGCTCGATCAATTGAGCCAGCACTTTGTTCAATCGTTCCACGATGTCGGCTTCGGTTTCACCCAGGGTCATTTGATTGGAAACCTGGAAGATGTTGCCCAGCGCTTCGGTGCCTTCCCCATAAAGACCCCGCACGGCCAGGCCCAGCTTGTTGACCGCCTGCACGATTTGATTGATCTGCTCGCTCAAGACCAAGGCCGGCAAATGCAGCATGGCGCTGACGCGGATGCCGGTGCCCAAGTTGGTGGGACAGGCCGTCAAGTAACCCAGGTCGGACGAAAACGCATAATCCAGCTTCTTCTCCAGCTCGGAATCAATGTGGTCGATGGCCTGCCAGCATTCTTTGATTTGCAGGCCCGGGCGCAACGCTTGCATCCGCATGTGGTCTTCCTCGTTGATCATGACGCAAAGCGATTCCTCCTTGTTCAGGACCAATCCGCTGCCGGCATTCTTGGCGGCATGCTCGCGGCTGATCAGGTGGCGTTCCACCAGGATTTGCTTGTCGAGGGCCGTAAAGCTGTCCATCGATTCGGAAAAGGCCTCCGTCATTTCGGGCAGGGATTCCACCGCCGGACGGATCAATTCCAGGGCTTTGATTCGCTCCGGCCTTTTGGCGTGGCCTGGAAAAGAGAGTCCTTTCAGATTACGGGCTAATCGCACCCGGCTGGTCAGAACAATCTGATCGTGCGGGCCTGCCCGGCGGCTGGCGACGGCAGGCGAGCTGAGAAAATCGTGGAGGTTCATGCCTGACTGGGTTTCAACTCAGTGATCCGGCCTTTGACTTGCTTGAGTTCGTCGCGCAACGTCGCCGCCTCTTCAAAATCTTCATCCGTAATGGCTTTTTCCAATTTCTTCTGCAATACCTTTAGCTTTTCGGTTAAGTCCTGGGAGTGCCGCAACTGGTGCGGTACCTTGCCGATATGCCGGGTGCCTTTGTGCATGGATTTGAGCAAGCCTTCCAGGCCGTCGGCAAAGGTCCGGTAGCATTCCGCGCAGCCCAGCCGGCCGGCCTTCTTGAAATCGGCCTGGGTGAAACCACAGTGCGGGCATTTCAGGTCTGTGCCGGAGGCCGCCTGCTCCATTTCCTGGGCTGCCCCCAATCCCAGCAGCAGGTCCGCCAGCGAAAACCCCGTCGGATCATCCACTCCCTTGGCCTTGGAACAGGCCTCGCACAGATCGACCTTCTTCGTCTTCCCTTCCACCATCTGGGTCAGATGCACGGTCGCCACATTCTGTTTGCAAATGTCGCAGAGCATATCTTCTCGTCTCGTTCTATATCGGCTGGCCGGGAATTTTAGTCAAGGCGCGCCGCGTCTCTGATGAGCAGGTTCGCGCGCAGCCTTCGCGCGCCACGCCACGCCGGGTGGTGTTGCCAGGAAGCGCAGCTCACGCATAAATCGGCTCGCCGGAGACTTTGGTCAAACCATGATATTCTTGCACTAAATTTTTTGTGATCGGACCCGGTCTGCCGGAGCCGATGACCCGGCCGTCAATCTTCACCACGGGAATGACTTCGGCGCCCGTGCCGGTCAGGAAACACTCGTCCGCGTTAAACAAATCGTAGCGTGTCAAGTTCGGCTCGGTCACCGTTAATCCCGCTTCCCGGGCCAGCTCGATCACCACCCCGCGCGTAATCCCATAAAGAGCGCCGGCGGAGAGAGGCGGGGTGCATAGTTGACCGGCCTTGACGATAAACAAATTGTCCCCGGTGCATTCGGCGACAAATCCTTCCGCATTGAGCATGATGGCTTCCTCGCAGCCGCCGTTGTTCGCTTCGATCTTGGCCAGAATGTTGTTCAGGTAATTCAACGATTTGATGGCCGGATTCAAGGCGCTGTGCAGATTGCGGGTCGTCGGCACCGTGATAATCTCCAAGCCTTTTTCGTAAAGGTGCGGAGGATAAAGCTGGATCTTATCGGCGATGATGATCACCGAGGGCCGCCGGCATTTGTTCGGATTCAATCCCAGCGTGCCGACGCCCCGCGTGACGAGCAGCCGGATGTAACCGTCCTGAATGCGATTTCGCCGGCAGGTCGCCAGCACGGCTTCCATGACTTGGCCGTGGGTCATGGGAATCTTCAACAAAATGGCTTTGGCCGAATAGAACAGCCGGTCAATATGCTCTTTCAATCTGAACACCCGGCCGTGATAGGCGCGAATGCCTTCGAAGATTCCGTCCCCGTACAGCAGCCCGTGGTCAAACACGGAAATCTTCGCGTTCGTCTCGCCGTAATAATTGCCGTCAATGTAAATTTTCATGATGTGCCACTGCGCCAGACTACGTGAAACCCCATTGCGCACGCAACCCTTAAGGCATGCGCCGCCGACAGAGCGGTGCATTCACGAGTTGTCGGAGCGCCGGCTTGCAGCCGGCTTCGCGTGTTCGCCACACCAGGCAGGCCAATCGGCATCCAAAACCGGCTGCAAGCCTGCGCTCCGTGAATGCGGCCTTTCCGAGCATCGCCAACTCGCGGATGCGCTGCCGACAAAGAGTCCTGCTGAGGACGAGTCTCAAAGCCGCCCCGCAGAGGAGTCAGGCCGGCTCCTGAATTTGCCCGTCCACCAGATCAATCACACGAGGCGCGCGCACGGCCACCCTGGCATCGTGTGTGGCAATGATCAGCGTCGTGTTCCTCTCCGCCCGCAAGGTGCAAAGCAGCTCGATGATTTCCTCGCCGGTGTGGGAGTCGAGATTGCCGGTCGGTTCATCGGCCAAGACGAGCTCCGGGTTGTTGATCAAAGACCGGGCGATGGCCACCCGCTGTTGCTCACCACCGGAAAGTTCCGCCGGCAGATGCTCCATTCTTCCAGCTAGGCCAACCCGTTCCAGCAAGTGGCGTCCGTTGGCTTCCGCTTGCGCGGCATCCAATCGCGCCATTCGGGCGGGCAGACAGACATTTTCCAAAGCGTCCAATTCAGGCAAAAGATGATACGCCTGAAAAATCAAGCCGATCTTGAGGTTTCTAAACCGGGCCAGTGCCCCGGCCGAGAGTCTGGCCAAACTCTGGCCTGCAAACCAGATTTCCCCCTTGCTCGGGAGGTCCAATCCTCCCAGCAAATGGAGCAAGGTGCTTTTGCCGGCTCCGGATGCTCCGCGCAGGGCCTGGAAATCGCCGCGCGGCACAGTGAGGTTGACCTCGCGCAAGACTTCCAAAGACCGCTTGCCCAACGCGTAGGTCTTGCTCAGGCCGCGAGCGATCAACAGTTCTTCGCCAACTTTTCCGTCGTGCTCACTCATGGCGCAAAGCCTCTACCGGTTTCAGCCGCCCGGCATTCCAGGCCGGCAACAGTCCCGCCAAAAGACAAATCACCAGCGATCCGCCGCAGATCACGGCAATATCCACGGGATCAATCAAGGCCGGCAATTCCGCGAAGTTGTAGATTCGGGCGGGAAAAAGCTCGAATCCGGTCCAGCGATTCATCAACCGCAGAAATTCGTTCCGATAGGACACCGCCAGCATGCCGAGGCCGAAACCGCTCAAGACACCGAGCAGGCCGACCACCAGGCTTTGGCTCAGAAACAGCCATACGATCTGGCCGCTGGTTCCACCGAGGGCTTTGAGAACGCCGATCTCCCTGGTCTTTTGCACCACAAAGGTGATCAACGCGCTGGTGATGCCAAAGGCCGCCACGATCACGATGAAAAACAGCAGGTAAAACATGACGTTCTTCTCCACGATCAAGGCATCGAGAAAAACCGAATTCTCTTCCGCCCAGGTCTTGATGACCAGATCATGGCCCAGAGTGGCGCGCAACTCGCCTCGCACCTTTTCCGCTTGGTAAGGGTCCTTTAACATCACCATCAAGCCGTGAACCGAATCCTCCAGGTCGTGCAAGTCCTGGGCGTTGGCCAGCGACGTGACGATGAATGACGCGTTGTATTCGTAATAGCCGACGTCGAAAATACCCGCCACCACGTAATCATCCGGCAAAACGCCTTCCGCATTGTCCTGGCTGCGAGTTTCCTTCATCTTGCGCAAGTCCCTCGGCGAATAAATCCCCAAAGGATCCCCCACTCGCAAACCGAGACTGTCCGCCACGCCCCGCCCCACGATCACCCGGTTGCCCCGCACGTCGAAGCTCCCTTGAACCACGCTCTTGGGAACGATGCTGACCTTTTCCTCGAGCTTCGGATCAACCCCACGCACCCATTGCGCCAGGAATGCGGATTCGCCCGATTCCGGCTGCGTCTCGACCAGGACCTGCCCAAACACAAAAGGGGCCACGCCTCTGACCTCCGGGTGCGACGCAATACGTTCCGCCAGCTTTTCATAATTGTGCAGCCTCCCCTGGCGCTGGCCGATGCGCAGGTGTGCATTGAAGCCAAGTATTTTGTCCCGCAATTCACGGTCAAAACCGCTCATGACGCTGATCACGATGATCAACACCGCCACGCCCAGCATGACGCCGATGATCGAAATCAGCGTAATCATCGAGACAAACGTGCGCTTGGGCCGCAGATATCGCAGGGCCAGCAGCAGTTCAAAGGGCAACCGTGACATGGGTGGAAACTAGTCAGGGCCACCGCCGCGCGCAAGGTTTTCAGGTGAAGGAACAAGTCAGTGGGTGGTTGGGCGAGGTATTCACCGGCGTCAGCCCGGCAGGGCGAAAGACAATAGCCCACCGATTCATCGGTGGGACGGGCGGGAAAAGGCAACAAGTCCCGTTCGGGACGAAAGAAACGGCCTTCGAGTGCTTCGGCGTTCTATCGTCCCTGGCGGGACGTGTCCTGCCACGGCTTGGCCTCCCAGCGTTGAAACGCTGGGCTACGGTTTTTCGCCCTGCCGGGCTGATAAATCCTCGGCGTCACTGCGGCGGAAGCTGGGCGAGTTGCTCGCGCAGCCAGGCGATGTCGCTGCGCCAAGTGGCATTGGTGGGGTCCAGCTTCGTCAGGCGCTCGCCGATGGCCAGAGCGGCGGTGAACTCGCGTCGGGCGCTGGCCGTGTCGCCCGCCTTGACCGCCACCTCCCCCAGGTTGATGCACGACACCGCCAAGTCCCGCTGCCACTGGGCGTTAGTCGGATCGCCCGCCGCCAGCTTCGCGCGAATCGTCCGGCTCTGTTCGTAACTGGCCCGCGCGCCGGCTAGGTCCCCTTGCGCCAACTGCACGTCGCTCAGCTTGTTCAGGCTCACGCTCAAGTCCCGCTGCCACCCGGCGTTGGTCGGATCGCCCGCCGCCAGCTTCTCGCGAATCGTCCGGCTCTGCTCGTAACTGGCCCGCGCCCCGGCCAGGTCCCCTTGCGCCAACTGCACGTTGCCCAGCTTGTTCAGGCTCACGCTCAAGTCCCGCTGCCACCCGGCGTTGGTCGGATCG
>CAYIIH010000009.1:41353-52461 GCA_964363225.1 uncultured Verrucomicrobiota bacterium
AACTGGCCCGCGCCCCGGCCAGGTCCCCTTGCGCCAACTGCACGTTGCCCAGCTTCACCAAGCTCACGCTCAAAGTCCGCTGATAGTCATTGTTGTTCGGTGATTCCGCCACGAGCTTGGCGAAACCGGCGTGGTATTCCTTGTAGGCTTCTTTGGCCTGCGCAAGTTCTCCTTGTACCATGAAAACGTTCCCGAACTTCTCAAACAACATCAGATGCTCACGCCGCCATTGGGAAGTGCCTCGCAGGCTCTCCGGCTGCCGACGCATGCAGGCTGCAATGGCGTTCAAGGCGTCGCGGGCGTGGCCGAGCCGGCCCAGAGCCAAGAACAAGTCCTGGCCATTATAGAGGAGCCAGTCGGCCAGCCGATCCGCAGCGTCGCCGGCTGCGTCACGGCCCAGCAGCGCGGCGGCGTGAAGCGAGGCCGCTTGCAGCCGCCCGAAATCCTCCGTCCGCCGGAAGTGATCCAAGCCCTCCTGGAAGGCATCGAGCATCCATTGGCTGAGGGCGCGGAGCAGGGTAGTGTCGGCCACGGCCTGAGCACCGGCAAAGCGGGCGGCCAGAGCGTGGGTGAATTCCCAGCGTTCCTCATTTGGCACCACGCGCAGCAAGCCGTGGCGGACGAGTTGCCGGAGCGCTTCGCGGGCGCGGGAGTCCAAATCCTCCACATCCCCCGTAGCAGCCGACGTGAGTCGGCTCTGAAATCCCTTCGCACCGGATGAAGTTTGAGCGGACTCACGTCCGCTGCTACCAGGCTTTTGGAGCGACGCGACGGCGGCGCCCACGCCAAACGGCGCGGCGGCCAGCAGGCCGGCCGCGGCCAGTACGCGGCGCGCGTCGTCGGAGAGTTTCCGCGCGCTGCGTTCGTAGAGCCATTTCAGCGTGTGGTCTTCGTAGCCGGGTTCGTGGATGCCGGGCAGTTTGCCGCGCTGAAGTTCCTTGAGAAAACTGGCCGCCGGTTCTTCCTCACGCTCAAGCTGGCAACCAGCCCAGGTGAGCGCCAGCGGATGCCCGCCCAACGCCGTCACCACGCCGCGCAATACGCCCTCCGGCACGCTACCGCCGGCGAGCTTGCGCAAGAGCGCGAGGGCGTCGGGCGCGGCGAGCTCGGCGTCGAGCCGGAGGGAATGCGGCCAGGCGGCCTGGGCCTTGTTGCGGGTGAGCACGAGCCGCGTGACGGTGCCGTCGAGGACGGAGAGCAGGTCGGTCAGGTGCCGGCCATCGCGGGCTTCCTCGGCGCCTTCCACCACGACGAGGGCCTGGCGTCCGGCGCAGGCACGCGTGGCGCGGATGCGGGCGGGCTGGTCGGCGGGCTGCGCAGGATCGAAGCGGTCCGCGAGCGTGTACCAGGCCTGCTCGGCGAGCTGGTCCCAAGGGCGTTGGCCGTGATCGCTGAGCCGGTAGAGGTCAAGCAGCACGATGCCGCCAGGGAACGGGCTGCCTGCGAGGTCGTCGCCGGCCTCCAAAAGCAGTCGGTGGATGGCTTCGGCAGCGAGGGCGGTCTTGCCGAAACCAGCGGGTCCCCAAACGCAGGTGTCTTTGCGTTGGCGCAGGCTGCCGAGAAGGTCGTCGAGCTGGGCGTCGCGTCCGAAGAGCTGGCCGGCACGGGCCCGCGGCGGGCGGTCACAGGGCAGGCGGACTGAGGGGGACAGCGAGGATGGTAAATGGTAGATGGATGCCGCCGCTGTTGTCACCGTTGGTGGCGCTGGTTTGGTTGGCGGCAAGGACCAAAGGGTGAAAAGCTCCGGCTCGAAACCATCAAGTCGAACCTTCTCATGCTGGGTCCAGGATAAAGGACGGCTCGGATCGTCTCTCAGCGAGTCGAGATGCACTTGGTCAGAAATCCAGATGCCGCCTTGCTTGCCTTGACTCGAAATGCGCGCTGCCAGGTTCACCTCATTGCCGAAGGTATCGCCCGGCTGGACGAGGACCCGTCCCACATGAACTCCGGCACGGATACGGACGATGGCTGGGCCGGGATCGGCTTCAAGGTCCAGCGCGAATTGAAGGGCTGCCATTGAATCGTGGAAGACGGCCATAACGGCATCGCCAATCGTCTTGAGGAGATAACCATGGTGGTGATTGATCCGCTCTTTGGCGCGTGCGAAATGGGCATCGCGTGTCGGGTGCCACCGGGCATCGCCCTGCTCCTTGTTAAGCCGCGTGCTGCTGATGATGTCGGTGAAGACCATGGCGAGATGGTGGTAGTCGGGACCGCCCACCCACTGAACGAAATCAGAAGACTGCTTCTCCGTTCGTAGATCAATAGAGGTTGCCGTTGAGTCCGTTGCGCCGGGCATAAGACTGAGATAATACACTTCCCAGGGCCAGCCAAGTCCCGGAAACCTTATTTCTTACGCCGCTGCGCCCGGCGTTTGGCTTCCAGCAAACGGCTCGCCGTGCTGGCCGGTTCTTCCTGTGCGGGAGCCGGCGCCGCCGATTCAACTCCCGCACCGGTTCGAGCCGAGACCGACGGTTTGGCTTTCACATCGGCTGTGACCGGCCTTTGCGGGAGGAACAGCTCCGGGGCCGGCTCGGCCACCGGCGCCGTCTGGCTCGCGCGCACTTGATCCCGGCGCGCCAGCAAAGCGGCCAACGATTCGGCCGTCTGCGGAACGGACGGCTTGGCCCGCCAGAAGAACAGCCAGCGCCGCAAGTTCTGGGTTGCGCGCAGCCATTCTTCGCGGTCGAGTTGAATGCGGCGCACGGCCACATCGAGCGGGAACAGGATAATCGCCAACCGCAGCAGCCATTCCCACAGATCGCGCGGTTGAAAGGTCTTTTGGCGGTCGTGCCCGAAAGGGTTTTGCGCCGGATTCCTCAAATCCAAAACCTTGCCGCCGCCCGTCTCGGCCAGCCGATGCAAGAGATTCCAGTTGGGCTCGGTCGCGTTGAATTCAGGAGAATAATTCACGCTGGCGCCCAGGACCTGCGAGGCGCGCAGTTGTCCGTCCTGCATCTCCATCAAATGCAGCAGGTACGCTCCCACTTCACGCGTCGCGAATTTTGCCTCGTAATGGCCGGAGCCGGTTTGGTCCAGCCGCACCGATTGCCGTTCGCCCTTGGGGCTGACCACCACTGCTTCCAAATTGAGAAAGTTGCGAAAGTTGCCTTGCGCGTCCAAGGCTTCAACGCTGATGCTGCCGCCGCCGTTTTCCACGCTCACTTCGGTGGTGAAATCGGCGTTTTCCACTTTGCGCAGACTCCATTGCGCCACTTGCGACCAAAATTGGCGGTACTTATCCCAGCCGAGCCAATGCTGCGCCCATTTGGCTTTGGCGTCCGAGGTAAAGGCCACGGCCCGCCCCAATCCATATTGCCAATGGGCCAGAATGGGATCGCCCTTGTCGGAAAGCAACGGGACTTCCGCGCGCGCCTTGGGCGTGGTCGCCACGTAACCGAGCAAGGCCGGGTACTCGGCCGCGCCAATGCCCCGCACCACTTCGCTGGCGGCAGACAATTGCGGCTGGAATGGCGCTTCGTAAATTGCCGATTTCAGGATGACGGTGGCTTCCTTGATAAAGATTTGCGGCAATTCCTCGGGCGTGCGCACATCGTAGAAGCGCCCGCGCCCCACGTCGGCCATCCACAGCATGGTCTCGGGAGTGACATGCCCGCCGATCATCACCGTGCTGACCGTGATTTTATCGTCCACGATCGCCTGCACTTGCGGCCGGGACGGCGCGCTGGGATCCCCGTCGCTGAACACGACCATGTGCTTCAAGCTGGCCGTGGATTTCTTCAGGGCGTTGTGCGCCATCTCCATCACGTGCTGAAAGCTGACCATGTCCCCGGGATTCATCCCGGCGATCTGGCGGCCCATCTCCTTCTTGTCGCCCACTTTCGCCAGAGAAAAAAGCCAGCGATCATTGCCATCCCAAAGCACGATCCCCATTTCATCCTGCGGCCCTAATGCATTGAGCGCCGCAAAAGCAATATCGCGCGCCCACTGATTGCCATTCGGATATTCCGTCGCGTGGACTACCAGAACCAGGGCGCCGCTGGGCAACACTTTCTTGCTGCTCAATTCCATTTCGACCGGGAGTGTCGCCTCCAGCGGCGTGTCGCGGTACCCGCCGGCGGCGTACGTTTGATCGCCTCCCACGCACACCAGGCCGACCCCGAAATCGCGCACGGCGCTTTCCAGCAATTTCATGGGCTCGCGGCCCAGATCGCCGGCGGCAATGTTGCTCAGAAATATGGCATCGTAACTCTGCATCTCGGCCAGCGTGACAGGGAGTCCGCTCAGATCGGCGGCTTTGGCTTCCAACCGCGCGGATTTCAGCGCTTCCACCAACGGGGCGTCCGCGCGCGGATCGGCCGAGATGACCAGGATGCGCGGATCACCCCGGACGTAGGTGTAATTGGCGGCGCGATTATTTTGCGCCACAAAATCATTCGTTCCCTCCAGTTGAATATCGTAACTGTAAAAGCCGGATTCGGTCAGCGTCTGCGGAAAGCTGAAAAGATTCTTCCCCGCCGCCAGTTCCACTTTGGCCGAGTCAAGGTATTGATCGTTGCGAAACAAGCGAACGATGGCGCCCTGCGCCTGATCAGCCTGGGCGAGAATCTTGACCTCGAAGGTTTGCCCTTTCTTCAAGTTGTTGGGCAAAGCAACTTTTTGCACGGAGAGATCGTGGCCCCGCGCCGCGCCCAAGGGCACAACATCAAGCGTCACACCCAAAGGCCGGGCGGCCAGAACCGCACCCAAAGCGTCTCCTCTGTTTTCGTTTCCGTCGGAGAGCAAGACCAGCCGCTTCTGGCCGGTCTCGGGAAAGGCGGCGGCCCCGAGCCGGATGGCGGCGGACAGGTCAGTTCGTTCCGGGTCCACCACCGCCTGGATTTTCTGCACGTCCACCACTGGATTCGGAGAGAATTCGATGCTGGCGTCCGAGCCAAAAACCAGCAGACCGGTTTTGTCGGCGGTCTTCTTTTCCGCAGCCGCCCGGTTGACATACTCGCGCGCCGCCTCTTGTTGCGCCGAGGGAACACTATCCGACCGGTCGAGCATAAAGAAGATGTTCATGCCCTCGACCGGCCTCAGCCACTGCAACCCGGCCATGGCCAGCACCAGCAACAGCACCATGCACAACCGCAGCCCCAAAGCGGTCCAACGCCGCCAGGCGCTCATGGGCACATCCGTTTTCCAGGCCAGCCATACGACCCAGGCCAAGGCCGGAGGCAGCAGGATCAGCCAGGTGGGATTGGCAAATTGGAATTTCATGGGCGCCGCAACAGTTTCTGCACGCGATGATTGCCCGAATCGGCCACATACAAATTGCTGGCCGAATCCAGCGCGATGGCCCAGGGATTATTGAATTGGCCGGGAGCGGCGCCGGGGCCGCCCACGATTTCCAAAGGCCGGTCCCTTGCATCGAACACCTGGATGCGGCTGTTGCCATAATCGCACACGAACTGGTTTCCCCGCCCGTCCACGCGCACGTCGTAAGGATAACTCAACTGGCCCAGGCCGGCGCCGGCGGTTCCATAAGCCCTCAGAAAACGGCCGTCGGCGGAGAAAACCTGGATGCGATGATTGCACGAATCCGCCACATAAACCCGGTCCTGCGCGTCCGTGCCGAGTCCTTCGGCGCGGTTGAATTCGCCGGTCCCATTCCCACGCGCGCCAAAGGCATTTAAAAACTGCGCCCCCAGCTCGGTGAATCGTTGCACGCGCTCGACGGCCCCGTATTCACTGACATAAATCTCGCCCCGCGAGTTCACAGCCGCCGCGCGTGGGAACATCAATTGGCCGGCGTGGGTGCCATTGATCCCCCATTGCGCCAGCAGTTTGCCCTCGGAGGAAAAATGGTTGACGCGCGAGTAATGGGGTTCGATGACCACGATGTTGCCTTGTTGATCGCGGCACATGCCTTTGGGCTTTCCTATGTCCGTCTGCGGCATTTGCCAGGAGCTGATGAAAACGCCGTTCGACGAAAACTTTTGCACCCGGCCGGTCATATCGGCCACGTAAAGGTTATCCGCGCCGTCCAAGGCTACAGACCGCGGCTTGCTAAACTGGCCGGCCCCGGCGCCGCGTGAGCCGATCACCTGCGCGCGGCTGAAGAAGGCGCTTTCAAGCTTCGCCTCGCTGGAAGCCGGCGGCGAGCAACCCGCCAGCGCCAAGCCGACCCCAACGGCCATCGTTCCAGCCAAGCAGGCCTTCTTCCAGTGCCGCGGAGCACCAATCCAAGGCCAACTCATGGCAAACCGCAGAGACGCGAAGAACGCAGAGATGACAAGAACGTTTGTCTCTGCGTCCTTCGCGTCTCTGCGGTTGAATCCGTTCCCGAATAATCTGTACCCGACGGTAAAGTGGGAGGCGGTGAAAAGCGTCCTGGCCTGAAAGAATTCAAGCAACCTGCGGAACATGTGTGCCACACCCCGGCCCGTCTGCCAGAGAATCCAGGGCAAGAGGGCCAACAGCAGGAGCAAGAGGCACAACGCGTTCACCTGGGCCGTATGCCCGTAATGGAGCAGGTTGAAGATGCGCAATGCCGCCGTTTCACCTCCCGGCGGCACGATCAAAACCAAAGTCTCCACATCCCAAAGGCACAGCAGATAGGTGACATACCACGCGACCGCCAGCGGAGAGGCAATTTGCGGCCACTCGACATGCCGCAGCAGTTGCCAGCCCGAGGCGCCCTCCAGCCGCGCCGCATCCGCCAGATCACGGTCGGTCGAGCGCAAGGCGTGCGCCACGCCATGCCAGGCCACGGCCACATAACGAAGCGTCAATCCCAAAACGACAATTGCGGCGCTTTGGTACACGGCGCTGAAAAGCGGCCGGTTGAGGACAAAGATCAAGGCCATGCCGAGCAGCACGCCGGGAATGAAAAATGGCAGCCACAAAACAGCGCCCCAGGGCCGGCGCCAGGTCATCAGACCCAGTGCCACACAGATCGTGGCCGCGCTGGCCGCAAAAGCAAAGGAGTGCCAAAGCGCCTGCTGGCCTGCCGCCAGCGCTTTGGGAAGCTCCGCCCAGGTCTTGGGGGCGCCCAGCAACTGCGCCAAAGGCAGACCCGTGGCCAACAAGAACAAAATCACCGTGCTGATCCCGCACAGCCAAAACCAGCCCGCTCCCAGACGCTGTCGGAAAAGCCTCGGCGGAACGGGCCCCTCGACGCTCGGCCAGGAAATGACGCGCCTGCTCAACCAGGCTACCAGGAGGAATGGAGCCACCACCAGAGGCCAGCTCAACCAGAGCGCTTCTCCGTAATCGAACGTGGTGTTGAAACGAATCCAAAGTTCCGCCGGAAAGACTTTCGTTTGCAGGATGGTGGGGACGGCAAAATTATTCAGGGCGAGCACAAAGATGAGCAGAGCGCTTTGGGCCAGCGCCGGGCGGCCCAACGGAATGAGCAGCCGCTTCAATAAGGGCCAGCCGCCAAAAAGCGGATCGGTTTCCAGATGTCCCCTTTCCAATCGCTGCCAAGCCCCTCGCACCAGCAACAGGGCGATGGGCCACGTGAGCAAGGTCAGAACCCAGACCGTGCCACCCAGCGAATAGATGTTGAACGGCAGCCAACGGCGCCAGAGACCGGCCATCCCCAGCAGTTGCAGCCAGCAATTGACGACCAGAAATGGCGGCAGCACCAACGTCGCCACCGCCGCGGCCAGCAGCGCATTTTGCCAGCGCGACTCCAGGCCGGTGATCCATAGCGCCGCCACCAATCCCAGTGTGACCGACAACACGCTGGTCAGCGCGCTCACCAGCAGACTGTTTTGCAGCAGGACCCAATTCATTTCAACGCAGGAAGATGTCCTTGAGCGCCGCCGTGGCTGCATCCAGATCGCGCAGCAAGCTGTTCCAATCCGGTTTCAAGGCCGGGACCGTCAGGCTGGTGGCCGAGACGCCTTCCAAGGCGTTCGCGATGACGAGCTTTTCCGCGACTTCCACGCGCTGCAAATAATCGAACAGCTTTTCGGCGGCGGCGGCATGGGGAGCCCCGCGGACCACGGCGACGGTGTTGCGGATGATCAAGGTTTCCCCGGTCAAGGGCAGCTCGGCAATCGGCAACCCGTCGCGCCGGCCGGCCGCGATATCGTCTGAGTCGGTCAAGCCAATCCAAGCCTCGCCGCGCCCCACCAGGTTCACGACGACGGAATTGCCATCGACCAAAAACGGTCGGTTGGCCTGCAAAGCCCGGCACCACGCCTGCCAGCGCTCCTCGCCCCACTGCTGTCGCAACGCGAGAAAATGGGTGGCAGTCGTGCCAAACAACGGATAGGCCAGCGCCATCTTGCCGCGCCACACGGCATTGGTCAGGTCGGTCAAAGCCGCCGGTGCCGCGGCCAGTGACAGCCGGTTCGTATTGATGACCAGGCGGCGCGTGCGATAACCGATGGCCTGCCAGGGATTGGCCTCGCGAAGAACATCGTGCGCGGCCAGTTGGCGCGTGCGCAACTCCTCGTTGCTCCAAAAAATGTCGCATTGCGGATGAGGGCGCTCGGCCAGCAGACGGTTGGCCAGACCGACTGTTTTCACGGCCTCGCTGTCATAGACGGCGCGCACCTCAATCCCGGTTTCATGCGTGAAATGCTCCAAAATGGCTTCGGCATACACTTGGTCTTGGGACGTATAAACGACGACAAACGGCGGAGCATTTCCGGTGCAACCTGCCAGCAGACAGATGAGAGTCCAGGTGAGAAGTGAGAATAGGTAACTGGTAACTGGTAACTGGTAACTGGTAACTGGTAATTCGTAATATTGGCCGCGCCAGCGCCTGAAGCGCGACAACCGTCGCACTTTGCTGATCTCCAATCGCTCGTGCGTCATGCTGTCCTCCGATGATAGTACCACCATTCCGACAGCAAAACCGCCAGCCCGGCCAGGGCCACCCAACGCCACAATTCCAGGCTGGCCTGGCGCTGGGTCGTGGCGCTGATTTTGGCGTACTTGCCCAAGGGCAGTTCCGCTTTTGGGGTGGTGTCGCTTTCCGCCGCATCGATCAGATTCACGCAAAAAGCCAGGTCATTGGTCCCGGTGCGCACGCGGTAAACCCCCTTTTTTGTCGTGTCGCCAAAGACCAGCTCATGCTTCACCCCATCGACCGTCCGCAGGCGCACTTCCCCGTCCGGCAATGTGATCTGGGCTGATGAAATGTCCTCCGGCAGAGAGCAGCGAAATGGCGTCCCCGCCGGCACATTGAGCTGACCGGCCTGGGCGGCGGCCGGGTTCAGCCAATCGATGGCGTTGGCGATGAAGATGGGAAAAGTGAACCGCCAGGGCCAGGTGCTTTGCAGAAGGTCAAAGCCGACCCAGACCACGCGTTGCCGTCCCAGTTCGCCCGCCACCATGAGTGAAAGCTGCGGCGCTTCCAGCAGGGAAACCGCCCACGGCGGACACTTGACCGCGCGGCTTTCACCGATTTGGACATTGTCAAAGTGGACAAACCGCAGCAACGGATGGCTCATTCTCCAGCTCACGATGGCGGGAGTCTCAACCTGCGTCCATTCCCGAAACCAGTTGGTCGTGGCGGTGTGGAAAGCCAGGACATTGCCGGCCGGCCACACCGACGGATCGACATGGTCGAGGACCACGATGTCATACGCGGCGGCAGGCTGGTCCAGGCTGGCGGCGAGGCTCAAGTCCACGGGGGCGGCAGCTCGAATCGCCTTTTCCAAAAATCGGTTCCCGGCCGTCACCAGCAGCACCTTGACCGGCTGCGGCAGCAGGCTCACCTTGGCGGCTTCGTTGTCGGCCGCCAAATCATCCTGGGCCGTCAAACGAACCGAGAAAATGCCGTCCTTTTCTTGAGCGGCGACAAAGACTTGCGGCTGCGTTTCGCGAGGGGCAAGCGCCAGCGATTTCACCTCCAACAATTGACCGCCAAAGCGCAACTCCAGTTCGGTTTCTTGGCGGTTGGTGGAGAAGTTGGCCACGCTGGTGAAAATGGCGCGTTGGGCGGCATTCTCGGGATGCGCGCGGACGTCCAGGTTCACGATGCCCAGGTTATGGCCCCTCTGGCCGAGCCGGTGATAAACCAAAGGCAGGTTCTTGTTCTCGAACTCCGCCAAACTCGGGGCGGCTCCGTCGCTCAACAGATGAATCTCCGCCTTGGGATTGCTTTGAATCAATGTTTCGGCCAGCTTGAGGGCCTCGTTCAGGCGTGCGGCGGCATCCGTGACCGTGCCGGACTGGATGGCGCGGCGCAAGGCGGCCTTTTCGCTGGTGGGAGATTGCCTGACCTCGGTGCTGGGGCCGGCTTGCAGCACCACCATTTGGTCCGTGTTTTGCATTGCATCCACCAACCGCAAAGCTTCTGCGCGCGCTTTTTCAAACCGGGACGGGCTCTCGTCGGTGCTCTGCATGGAAGCCGACGCGTCGAGAATGACGACGAGCATCCGGCCTCCACTGCTTTTGGAGGCAAAAAAGGGTCGCGCCAGAGCGAGAATGACCAGGAGCAGCAGCAGAATTTGCAGGAGGAGCAGCCAATTGTGGCGCAGCTTTTGGAAGGGCGCGCTGGCTTGAGTTTCAGCCAGGAATTTTTGCCAGAGCAAGGTGCTGGAGACCAGGCGCACCACGCGCTTGCGTTTCAGCAAATAAAACAGGATCACCACCGGGATGGCGGCGGCAAACCAAAAGGCCATGGGAGCCAGGAAGCTCATTCGATTGCGGATTGCGGATTGCGGATTGCGGATTGTTTGCGTTCGCGGGCGGTGTTGATGGAGGCCACCACCAGGGCAAGGATTTCGTTTCCTTCCTTCATGAGATCATTCACCAACGCTTGTTTGATTCTCCCGGACTCCACCAGCAATTCCATCCAATATAGCGATTCATCGCATTCCTCTTCCACGTTCTCCATTTTCGAAATGAAATCCGCGCGTGATTTGGCACGGCAAGCCGCTCGATAATTGGCGCCGACTGACGTCCCGCTGCGCAATAGCTGGCGGCCCAAAACAGAGGATGTTACATCTTTTGGCAGGGCTTCGAAAAACCGCACGACGCGAAGCGCGTATGCCTTCGTTCGATTCTTAAAATCGTCTGCATTCATAATACCTTTCAATCCGCAATCCACAATCCGCAATCCGCAATTCGCAATTCGCAATCCGCAATCCGCAATCCGCAATCAGCAATCCGCAATCCGAAAGCCACAATCACGCAGC
>CAYIIH010000010.1:0-51291 GCA_964363225.1 uncultured Verrucomicrobiota bacterium
CAAGCCGGCATTCAAATCCGCCACGTAGGCGTAGTTCCCGCTCACCGCCACGCCCAAAGCAAACCCGCTCGTGTCATAGTGGCCGACCCGCACCGGGTTGGCCGGGTTGCGCACGTTGATCACCAGCAAGCCACTCTCAGCCGCGACGTAGGCATAGTTCCCGCTCACCGCCACGCCCCTCGCATCCCCGCGCGCAAAACCTGGCCACTGTCCAACCAAAACTGGGTCTGCGGGCGCGGGCAGCGCCGTCATAAGCATGGCTGCGAAAGCAAGGGCGGAGGCAGCAACAGGAATGGACCTGCCTCGCCGCAGGTTGCCTAAACGGGCGACGCCCCGGCACCAGATCGTTGCGCCACAGAACCTCGACGGCACAACTCGCTCACCCAAATCCCATCGGCACCCAAGGCCTTTCATAGTGTTCCTTTGTTTCATAGTGTTCCTTTGTTGTGTTTGGTTAGATCAGCCTGCCCAGCGGAACCAGAACCGACCCGCCTCTGGACGCACCCGCACCGAGGCACCGCCGAGCGCCAGTCCACGCAAAGCGCCCAGCGTGGCGCGCACGCGGTTGCTTTCAGGCGTTGAGACTCTCCGGTGTTCATGGAAAGCCGAGACGTCAGTTCGCGGACCTTCGATTTTTGCTGTGGCTTTTGGCGTATTAGTCACATGAGTTAATTCGACAGAGGGGCCATGTCAAGACGATCTCAACCTCGATGATCTCAACCTCGGCCTACGCCCCCTTTCGAGTTCAAGAATGACCAACCTGCCCAGCGCGGCGGGGACGCAAAACAAAATGGCCGAGCTGCATTCCACTGCGTCCCAGTCAATTATCTCATCAACTTGAGAAATCGCGGCTAATGCGCCGGAACCATCACGTTGCCCAGCGCGCCGCGGTTGTGGCCTTGCGCGTCAATCAGGTTGACACTGACGCGAAAAGCGCCGGGCGGCAGCCGTACTTCTTTCGAGAGCCGAAAAACCTGGTTTGGCTCCACCGGCCCCAAAGCGTCACGCCCCAGCACCTTGCCATCGGCCGCTTTGAAAACGGCTTCAGCCCGGCCTTGATGAAAAACGCCAAACACACCTTCCAATCGCGCCAAACCGCCTTCCAGCGACACACGCAGACGTTGGCTGACGGCGCCGACGGGCGTCACGTCCACGACCGGCTTGGGACAGCGGGTGGCAAACCAATCGATGCGGAAGCGATATTCCTGATCCGGGTCCAGCTTCGCCAAAGGGCTGAGAATCTCCGTTTCCATCAGGTAAGGCGTGACTTTGGGGTCAGGCGCATTGGTGATGGCCAGGCCGTTCAGCATGAATTCGCCCGCGCCATTGAGCCAAAACTCCACCGACGCGTAATCCGGATAGGTTTGTTGGGGAAAGAAAGCAAAGGTTTGAACGAAACAATGATCGCTCTGGCCATTGACCACCGCCAGCCAGCCTGCGTCCGAGTCCAGGCCGACTTTGCCGACTCGATAATCGTATTTCACGCTTAGAAGACCGCTCGAATTATCCGCCCTGAAGCTGGGATGATTCACCTGGCCGAACATCGGATAAAAGCCTTTGGGATGAAAGCTGCGCGAGTTCAGAGGACAAAAAGCCCAGAAATCATTGTTGAATGCGCCGGAGTTCTTGGGGTCCGCCGCGTCATGCTGGGTCACTTCCCAAATCGCCCAGCGCACCGGCCGGCGGCTGATGTTTTTCATGGCGCAATCCACCCTGACCTGCGTGCTGCCGGGGAAAAGGCTGATGGTGCGGGACAATTGGATGCCGGTGCGCGGGTCCGGCGGACTGGTGACGCTGACGGCGGCTTGGTCGGCGGTTTGCCTGGCAATCTCCCCCGCATACTTGCCGCCATCGAGGACCGGGTCCGGCGGCCCCGGCCATTGGTCATCCCTTTCCCAGCCTTGCGGCGCGGGCCAAAGCTTGTCGCCGCCATAGTTTTTCCAGCCGCCTTTCTCGCCGCCATTCTCCTCCGGCGGAAAGACTTTCCCGGCCAAGTCCTCGTTGACGAAGAAAAAAGGGTGGTCAGCCAACTGAAACTGAATCACCCGCCCGCCGATGTCCGGTGCCACGTAAAGCGTGACGAGGCCATTGGAGAGTTTGAAGGCGTTCCAGCCTTTGAAGGCGGCCGGTTCAACCTGGCATTGGGCCGGCGCTGCGTGCGCATTGACAGCAAGGAAAAAGGAACAAAGGAGCGCGTAGGAGAAGAGCTTGAATTGTTTCATAAAGTGAAAAAGCAAGTCGGCTGATTTGCGTCGATTTAACGAGCAGCCAGCACCTTCGAGCAAGAAGATTAACGCCCCCGGTTGCGCCGTTGCGCGCGGAGCAAGTCCGCTTCCTTCGCATCGTAGGGGGTGCCATCCGGTTGGAGAACGTCGTGCTGCCACACCTTTGGCGGCGGATCGCCCTTCTTTGATTCCCAAGGCAGGTAAGTCTGTGTGCGGCCCGCCACCAGGCCCCAGTGATACCAGCCAACGTTCTGTTCGGCAAGAATCGGCAGGATGGCGGCAAAGGTGTTGCCCACCTGCCGCCGCAGCCACTCGGTGCAAATCACTGGCCGGCCAAAGCTCCGGCACAACTCGATCTTCTTCCGCAGGCCGTCGGGCGCGTCGTACCCGTGGAACGAAATCACGTCGGACAACTCGAACATGCGCCGGGAGAGCAGGCTGTCGAAGTCCGCCCACGGCCCCATCGTCAACGGCTGCGACGGCTTCGCGACGCGCGCCCAGGCAAAGGTCGCTTCAACCAGCGGCAGGCTTTTGTCGCAGAGATTGGAGTTGCCCGGCTCGTTGTAAAGGTCCCAGATCAGCACCCGCCGGTCTTGGGCGAAACTGCCGACGACATCCTTCACGTACTTTTCCAGTTCCGGCCAAGCCGTGCGGTCCGTCACACGCCGGAGGCCGGGGCTGGGCACCCAGCCACTGTTGTGAACACCCGGGACCGGCTCGTCCTGCTTGCCCAGGTACGGCTCGCGTCCCGCAAAGGCGCAGTCGTCGAACAGGATCAGCATCACGCGGATTCGGTGTTGGCCGGCGATTCTCAGAAACTGATTCAGGCGCTGCTTGAAGCCCTTCGGGTCTTGCTGCCAGACGACGAACTGGAGAAAGAGGCGCACGCTGTTATAGCCGAGCGCTTCGGCCCAGCCGAGTTCCTGGTCAATGGTCTGAGGGTCAAACGTCTCGGCCTGCCACATTTCGGTGGAGTTGACGGCGGTGCGCGGCAGGTAATTGCAGCCGCGAATCGGGCCGGCCTGGCGGTGCCAGTTCCAGGCTTTCTTGACGCCCCAAGGTTGGCCGGAAGCGGGTCTTGCGGGAAGGTCCGATTTATCGGCAGAGCCTTGGGTCAAGGCCGCCAACGACAAGCCAAAGAAAGCAAGGAGCAGTCGGCAATTCATAAGTTCGAGTATCTTAAATGGTCCATCGAAAGGCAATAATGCGTATGAAGCGCTGGTGCTGGGGAAAGATGGGAGCTGAAACGAATTTGGATTGATTGGCGGAAACGACTTGGTAGCTTTGACAAAAATTTCCGAAAAGAAGCTATGCGACGCATTATTGGCAGCACAGGGAACTTTCCCAACGATCCGCAGAGGCGAATTGGGCGCGGCCAAGAGCGAGGCGCTGATCGGCTTCTTCACCTCCAAAACAGAAGGACATCACTATGAGCCAGAACAATTATCCGAAACTGCACAACGCCATGTGGCCCGGCCTGGTCGGCAAAGGCAGCCCCGGCGCTGAACCGTGCCTTGACCTCGACACCATGCTCGACCTGACGGCCCAAGCCCAGGTCGATGGCGTGAAGTTCGATGGGGTGGACATCTTCCTCTTCGACCCGCACCTCAACATTGACAGCAGCGACGATGACCTCAAGCGCATCAGCGACAAGATCACGGCCAAAGGCCTCGTCGTTGGGTCTGTGGTCGCTCCGATCTGGCCGCCGACGGGCGGCGGCTCGGCCATGGGCAGCGCGGAAGAGCGCCGGAAATTTGTCGAGCAGGTGCGCAAAGGCTGCCGGATTGCCGCCAAGCTCAGAGATCTGGGCGCCCGGCCCGAGGGCGTCGTCCGCATTGACTCGGCCAGCAGTCCCGGGGACTGGCTCAAGGACCCCGAAGGCAACACGAAACTCATCGCGCAGACGTTCAGCGAGGCCTGCAATGTGGCTGAGAGCTTCGGCGAGCGCCTGGCCGCGGAAGGCGAAATCTGCTGGGGCGGTATGCACAGTTGGAGGGCGATGGTCAAGCTCCTGGAGAGCGTGGGCCGGCCGAAGACGCTCGGTTTCCAGGCGGACATGGCCCACACACTCCTTTACACGCTCGGCTATAACGCGCCGGAGGACGCCATTCTCCCGCAAGATTGGAACTGGTCCGATCCGGCCAGATTGGACGAGGCGCTCAAGACGCTGACGGCCGCGCTGCGGCCTTGGACTATTGATTTCCACGTCGCGCAAAATGACGCCACCGTTCACGGCACCGGTACGCACGACAAGACGGGGCGCCATTGCCTGGCCACCGATCCGAACGGCAAGCTGAACATCCCGCATCACGCGGGCTTCTGGCTGCGCGACGAAAGCGGCAATCTGACCAAAGCCTGCCGCCATATCTGCTGGGACGGCTGCATGTTCCCGAACGAGGTCATGATGAAACCGCAAACGTGGAATGACATCCTGGCGGCGATGATTGCCGTTCGCAATGCCCACGGCTGGAGCGAAGGCGCCGTCCAGCAATCCGCGCCAGCCGAAAAACCGGTCAAAGTGGTTGCGGCGAAGCCCGCGAAGCCGGCGGTGGCGAAGCCAGCTCAGCCCGCTCCCAAACCGGCCGCGAAGAAAACCGCCCAACCCGCTCCAAAGAAGCCGGCCAAGCCAGCTCCCAAGCGGGTCGCCGTGAAAGTCGCCAAACCTGCGCCAAAGAAGGCCGCCAAGAAACCTGCCAAGAAGGCCGCCCCTAAAAAAGCTGCCCGGAAAGCGGTGAAGCAGGCGCTTAGGGTCAAAGCCAAAGAGGCGGCGAAGAAACCCGCCCAGAAGGCCCTTAAGAAAGCTGCCAGGGTCGCCGCCAAGAAAACATCCGGAAAAAGAAAGAAAAAGTAACCAGTCTTTCCCGCGAAACACGCCAAACAAACGAAATGAATTCTCATTTCGCGCCGTTTCGCGTATGGAGCGGGCACGCAAAACCATTATGAAAAAACTCAATGTTGGACTCATCGGTTGCGGCTTCATGGGCCGCACTCACTCGAACGCTCATCGCAAGGTCAACAACTTCTTTGACCTGGAATACCAGCCTGTCCTCAAGGCAATCTGCGATTTTCAGGAGGACAAGGCCAAGGCTTTCGCCGCGCAATGGGGCTACGAATCGGTCGAGACGGACTGGAAGAAGCTCCTGGCCCGCAAGGACATCGACCTGGTGGACATCTGCCTGCCGAACAACCTCCACTTGGAAGTCGCGGTCGCAGCCGCCAAAGCCGGCAAGATGATTATCTGCGAAAAACCGCTCGCGCGGGATGGCAAGGAAGGCCTGCAAATGGTCAAGGCGGTCGAGAAAGCAGGCGTGCCGAACCTCATTTCCTATAACTACCGCCGCATTCCCGCTGTCACCTTGGCCAAGCAATTGATCGACGAAGGCCGTCTCGGACGCATTTTCCACTACCGCGCCAAGTTCCTCCAGGATTGGACGATGTCCAAAGACCTGCCCCAGGGCGGCGACGCGCTCTGGCGGCTCGATGTCAAAGTGGCCGGCAGCGGCGTGACCGGGGACTTGCTGGCGCATTGCATTGACACGGCCCTCTGGCTCAACGGCAGCGTGGATAAAGTCAACGCCATGACCGAAACGTTCATCAAAGAACGCAAGCATCAGTTGACGGGCAAGGTGGAGAAGGTCGGCATCGACGACGCCTGCGCGTTCCTGGCCCGGTTCAGCAACGGCTCGCTGGCCACGTTCGAATCGACGCGCTACGCCCGCGGGCACAAGGCGCTTTACACGTTTGAGATCAACGGGGAGCACGCTTCCATTTTCTGGGACCTGCACGACCTGCACCGTCTGCAATACTTCGATCATCGGGACGAGGGCAAAGTCCGTGGCTGGCGCTCGCTGCACATCACCGACGGCGATCATCCTTACATGGGCAAATGGTGGGTGCCCGGCCTGCAGATTGGCTATGAGCATTCTTTCGTCCATCAGATAGCTGACTTCCTGGAAGGTGTGGCCAAAGGCAAACCGGCCAGCCCCACCTTCCGCGACGCGTTGGAAACGCAATACGTCTGCGATGCCGTCCTCAAGTCGGCCAGGATCGGCCGCTGGGAAAAGGTGTCGAAGGCAAAGTGAAATGTGGGGTCACATCTCAACATTCAACATTTTGACGGGCTGAATTGAGGTTTGAGAGTCGAGGGTCCGAGAAGATCCTCGAATCTCGCTGTCTGGCTTTCGCCGGGACTCCTTGTGAATTTTTTTGACGCGGACGCCGTCATGGAGAAAGCTATTCCGAAATCGCAACAACAAATATTATGCCGATAAAGTCAGTCATGTTCAAAATCATTATCGTATCCATATTCACTCTTGGTCTGTTCACAGCCGCGGCGGCGGACGTGGACATCAGCAAACTTCCCCCGGCCTCGGACAAGAAGGGTGTCACCTACGCCAAGGACATCAAACCGATCTTCGAGAAGACATGCTTCAAATGTCACGGCCCCGAAAAGCAGAAAGGCAAGCTCCGTCTGGACAGCCTGGAAGCGGCGTTGAAGGGCGGCGAAAACGGGGCGGACGTCCTCCCTGGGAAGAGCGAGAAAAGCACGCTGGTGCATAATGTTGCGCGTCTGGATGAAGACTCAGCCATGCCCCCGGAAGGGAAAGCCGATCCGCTCACCAAAGAGCAAGTGGCCTTGATCCGCGCTTGGATTGACCAAGGCGCCAAATAGGGTGGTCTCCCCTTTTATTCATCCAGCCCCCTGGCAACGACCGTTGCCGGGGGGGTTTTCGTGCGGCGGTTCTGGTTTGGCCCGCTGAGCACGCCATACAACGCTTCATTTCACCCGCCAGAAATGGCAGACGAGGGCGGTAATGCGCGTCAAGCACACACCGACCAACACTGCGACTGCGCGCTAACGCAGCGAGGTTACATCATGGGACCTTTACTCACTCATATCCCCACCTCACCCGCTTCTTGCCCAAGGGAAAGATGCATCGGGCTTTTGATCTTCTCGGTAGGATAGACCTCGGCGATCTTCTCCTCCACGCTGCGAATGCGGTAGAGGAGATCGATGGAGTTCCTCGTACACGCGTCATTTTCATCAAATCAGTCCAATGGGAACCTCCCCGGCTTTGCCGGGGAGACTCCCAGAGTTTGACTCCCGGAAACCAAAGTCAGGCCGAGCGCCTGCTTTGACCGCAAAAACGCGGGATAGCCTAGCCTGCCATCGCTTGACACTCATTGACGCAGGCGTCCGCGCTCCTGTTGCCAAGAACTGAGATGTGCAGCTCAGGCCAGGATGCTCTTGACGACCGTGGATTCTTCGACGCCGGTCAGGCGCTGGTCGAGTCCTTGGAAGCGGTAGGTCAGTTTCCGATGGTCCACGCCCAGGCAATGCAAAATGGTCGCGTTCAAGTCGCGAATATGCACCGGATCCTGGACAATGTTGTAGCTGAAATCATCGGTCTCGCCATGAACAACGCCGCCTTGGATGCCGCCCCCCGCCATCCACACCGTGAAACAGCGCGGATGATGGTCGCGCCCGTAATTGGTGCGCGTCAAGGTGCCCTGGCAATAAACCGTGCGGCCAAATTCCCCGCCCCACACCACCAGCGTGTCCTCGAACAGGCCGCGCAGCTTGAGGTCTTGGATCAGGCCGGCACAGGCGTGATCGACATCGCGGCACTGCAAAGGGAGGTCGCGCGGCAGGTCGCCGTGGTGGTCCCATTCGCGATGGAAAATCTGGATGCAACGCACGCCGCGCTCGACCAGGCGGCGGGCCAGCAGACAACTCGCCGCGAACGTGCCGGGCGTGGTGGCCTCAGGGCCGTACAGGTCCAACGTGGCCTTCGATTCCCCTGAAATATCGGTCAAATCGGGAATGGAAGATTGCATGCGAAAGGCCATTTCATATTGGGCAATGCGGGCCTGGATTTCCGGGTCGCCCACGCGTTCGAACTGGGTTTGATTCATTTTGGCCAGGGCGTCGAGCATCTGGCGCCGGTCACTGCCATCCATGCCGGGCGGGTTGTTGAGGAACAAGACCGGATCGCCTTTGGCACGGAGGGACACACCTTGATGTTTTGACGGGAGAAAGCCCGATCCCCAGAGCCGCTGATAAAGAGCTTGGGCGTCGCGTTTGGCGGACCAACTCGGCGTCATCACCACGAAGGCCGGAAGGTTTTCGGCTTCGCTGCCCAGCCCGTAGGAAAGCCAGGCGCCCAGGCTCGGTTTGCCCGGAATCTGGCTGCCCGTTTGAATGTAGGTCACAGCCGGATCGTGGTTGATGGCCTCGGTATGGACGGTCTTGATGACCGCCAGGTCGTCCACGACTTCGGCCGTGTGCGATAACAGTTCGCTCACCCAGGTGCCGCATTTGCCGTATTGTTTGAATTTGTAAATGGATGGAGCGACGGGGAACCGGGTTTGGCCGGAAGTCATCGTCGTCAAACGCTGCCCGCCGCGCACTGAATCCGGCAAGTCCTTGTCGAACAGTTCGTCCAGCTTCGGCTTGTAATCCCAGAGATCGATCTGCGACGGAGCTCCGTTCATGAACAGGTAAATCAGCCGCTTGGCTTTGGGCGCAAAATGGGGGAGACCGGGCAAACCAGGATGCTGACGGCCTGCGGGCGTCGCGCCGGCGCGAAAGAGGTGCGGAAACATCAGCGAGGCCAGCGCAATGCGGCCGGCGGCCAGTCCGGTGCCGGCAAAGAATTGCCGGCGGGATTGTGATCTAAGATATTCTTGCAGCGGGTTCATAGCATGTCTGTGGCTTTGGGTGTTAGCCGTGATCATTCATGGGTGAGGAACAGTTTTGACCGCCTGGCTAAGGTTTTGTCACTGTTTCGTCCAGATTCAACAGCAGATTCGCCACCATCGTGTAGGCCGCCAGTTCGGTCTTGTTTAACTTGCTGTTCACAGGCGATTCGCCGACCGAGATGATCTTCTGAGCGGCTTCAGGGTCTTTTCGATATTTGGCCCGATACTTCTCGAGAGTGTCCAGCAGTACGGCGCGCTCGCTTGAATTCGGGCGCCGGGCTGTGACGAGCCGGAAGCCATAGCCCAGCCGCTCTGCCGCGCCGTTTCCGCCGTCGGTCATGATGTGCGCTCCGAAATGGCGGGCCGCTTCGACATATTGCGGGTCATTCATCAACAGGAGCGCCTGGAGCGGAGTGTTGGTGCGCTCACGGCGGACCGAGCATGACTCGCGTGAAGGGGCGTCAAAAGTGCTCAGAAAAGGCGGTGGCGCAGTGCGCTTCCAAAAGGTGTAGAGGCTGCGGCGATAGAGCGCCTCGCCGCTGTCCTGCTCGTACTTGGCGGTGTTGCTGGTGGTGTAAGCGACCGCCTCCCAGATGCCGGGAGGCTGGTACGGTTTCACGCCGCGGCCACCCATTTTCTCGTTAAGCAACCCGCTGACATAAAGCGCGTTGTCCCGCAGCATCTCCGCATCCAGCCGAAAGCGCGGGCCACGCGACAGCAACCGGTTTTCGGGGTCCACCTGCAATTTTTGCGGCGTGGTCCGGGAGCTTTGCCGGTAAGTGGCGGATGTAACTATGAGGCGGTGCATTTGCTTGATATTCCAGCCGTCGGCCATGAATTCAGTGGCCAGCCAGTCGAGCAGTTCCGGGTGGGAAGGCCACTCGCCCTGCGACCCGAAGTCGTTGGCCGTTTTCACGATGCCGGTGCCAAAGAACTGCTGCCAAAAACGGTTCACGGTAACCCGGGCGGTCAAGGGATGTTTGGGGTCCATCAGCCAGTGGGCCAAGTCGAGACGGTTGGTGGTGGTGCTCTTGGGCAAAGACGGCAGCACGGCGGGCACGCCCCGAGTCACTGGATCGCCTTTCTTGTCATATTCGCCGCGTTTGAGGACAAAGGCTTCCCTCGGTTTCTCCTGCTCTTGCATGACCAGCGTCGAGGGAATGGACTTGTCGAACTCCTCCCGCTTGGTCTTCGCTTCCTTCAACTGCCCGTGCAGCGGATCGAAAACGGGACGGGCGGCGGCATAGACATTCTCGATGTAATAATTGGCCACCAATTCCTTTTGCTCCGGCGTGCGTTTGGAGGGCTCCACCTTGAGTGCATCCATGATCGCGTTAGGCAAGCTGGATTTGTCCCTGGCCTTTTCCTGCCTCTCCCAAACGAACTGCGAGACACCCGAAAGGTCCTTCTGAGTTGTCGCGGTGACCAATCCGGCTTTGTCCCAATAAACCGTCCCACCAAATTGGGCAAAGGCCAACCCATCCAGTTTCGCGCCCGGCTTGAGGCCGAGCTTGGCCGTTTCAACCTCCAGCCGCGCCCACTGGCCGGCGGGTGGCAGCGGTCCCAGCAAGACCTTCGCGGCGGTGCCTTTCTCGCCATAATTGATGGCCTCCTCGTCACCCCAGTTCGCCCGATACAGCCAATCGCTCGTATGATACTGCAGCATGATCGCCTTGGGCGGGTTGGCCGCATCCAGAAAAACGTAAGCGAACAGTCTGTCGCCTTCCCCAATGAACAAAGGCTGCGATGTCTCTGTAAAATAATCTTGCGCCAATCCTTTGTCGGACCGCATCAAGGCCCTTTTGCCGCTGTACACGCGCCCTTTTTCCGCCTCCACCCATTTCAGAGGAGAAGTGTCTTTGTTGATCCCAGCCTTGGCGCCGGGAGGCAACTCATCGTCCACCCACACGATCTCGCCCGGCGTCGCGGCAGGCGCAATGATTTCGGGAGGAAGCTCCGCGTATTTAATCTGAGCGACTTCCTCGCGGATGCGTTTTCCAAGGCCTTCGATCTGCCGGTCGAACTCTTCCATCTGCTTCTTTTGCTCCGGCGTGAAGAGCTTCAGCACGGGGGGCGGCAAAAGCGCATTACCGTCCATGGCTTTCTCGGTCAGGCTGTTAAAGAAACCAAAGAGCTGGTAAAACTCCTTTTGCGTGATCGGATCAAACTTATGGTCATGGCAAACAGCGCAACCCGTGGTCAGCCCCAGCCAGACGGTCGAAGTCGTCTCCACACGGTCCACGGCATAGCGAACGTAGAACTCCTCGTCAATGGCGCCGCCCTCGCTGGTGCTGACATTGCAGCGGTTGAACCCGGAGGCGACCAACTGCTGTTGCGTCGGCTCCGGCAACAAATCGCCCGCCAGTTGCTCGATCGTGAACTGGTCAAAAGGCAGGTTCCGGTTGAGGGCGGCGACCACCCAATCGCGATACGGCCACATGGAGCGTTCATTGTCGAGATGCAAACCGTGGGTATCGCCGTAACGCGCGGCATCCAGCCAGAACCGGGCCTGATGCTCTCCGTAGCGTGGCGATTGCAGCAAGCGGTCCACCAACCGGTCGTAGGCCTCGGGCTCCCTGTCACCGAGAAAAGCGTTCACCTCTGCCGGGGTGGGCGGCAAACCCGTCAGATCGAACGTAACCCGCCGGATCAAAGCTTCTCTGGGAGCTTCAGGGGACGGCGTGAGGTGGTTCGCTTCAATCCTGTCACCGATGAAATAATCGATCCCATTGCGCGGCCAGCGGTTGTTCTTCGCCTGGGGCAACTCCGACCGGACCGGAGGCGTAAAGGCCCAGTGCCCTTGGTAGTTTGCGCCTTCCTCAATCCATCGTTTCAAGAGCGCGACTTGGACTGGCGTCAGCTTCTTGCTCGTCTCCGGCGGAGGCATGACGTCATCGGGGTCGGTGGCATTGATCCTTTTCCAAAGTGCGCTGGCGGCCAGGTCCTTTGGCTTGATGGCCTGGTGCCCGCCCAAATCCGCCAGGGCCTGCTCCTGGATGTCCAGGCGTAATTTGGCTTTGCGTTTCCTCTCATCAGGGCCGTGGCATTGGAGGCAATTGTGGGAAAGAATCGGGCGGATTTCCCGGTTAAAATCAACGGGTTTGCCGCCAGCCGAGGCCGCTCCTGTTCGTAGTGGCACGAGCAGAGCAAACGCCAGCAGGAGCGTCTGGCGGTCGATGGTCGCTTTGAGAATTGACATGCGTAACATGCAGACTAGCGCAATACCGTTTCTATTCGATAGCAAAGTTTACCGAAATTGCCAAGCTGCGCCATAGGGAATTTGGCGTGGGGGGATGACGAACGAACTGGTCATGGGCCTGAATATGGCCAACTGCGTGGAAAGGCTGCCGGTGCTCTGGGATAGTCTTGAGCCGCTTGCTCTCGGGCACGCCGGCGTTGGAGATGGCCTTTAACCCTGCAACAGCTTCCGGCAAGCCGTCTGCAGACGATTCAAGTTCGAGGAGGATCTGGCTTCGATATAGCAGCGAATGAGCGGCTCGGTGCCGCTGGCGCGAAACGCCACCCATTCCCGGTTCGCGAGCAGAAACTTGTAGCCATCCGTCGTGATGAATTTCTCGACCTTGAATCTGCCGATGGTCTCCAAACCGCCTGCCAGCCTGGCCAGGAGCGCTTCCTTTTTCTCCGGCGGGATGGCCGCGTTGATGCGGTCGGTGTGGAATTCCCCGGTCTGCTCCTCCAATTCTTTCAGGATTTGGCCGAGCGACTTTCTCTCCCTCGCGACCAGCTCGGCCATCAGCAAACAGGCCAGGATGCCATCCTTCTCCGGAATATGGCCTTTGACGCTTAGCCCGCCGGATTCCTCGCCACCGACGATGATCGGCTCACTTTCCATGAGCGCGCCGATATACTTGAAACCGACCGGCGTCTCGTGAACTCTGACGCCCAACAATTCCGCCACCGCATCGACCTGGTGGCTGGTCGGCACCGTCCGCACCACGGCCCCGGTCCAGCCGCGATTTTTCTTCAGGTGGTAAAGTGCCAGAGCCAGGATTTGATTGGGCGTCAGCCATCCGCCGGTTTTATCGACGATGCCGAACCGATCCGCATCGCCGTCCAGACCGAGCCCAAGAGCCGCTTTCCCGCTCAGGATGACCGCCCGGACCGCTGCCATGCCTTCGGCGTTCGGCTCCGGATGGTGGCCGCCAAAGAGCGGATTAGGCTGATCATGGAACACGGTCAATCTCGCTCCCGCTTCCCGCAACAAGGCATCGAGGTAGCCCCGGCCTGTGCCATACATTAATTCGATGGCGATCTTAAGCTTGGCCTTCCTGATCGTGTCGAAATCGACCAGCTTCCGGATTTGCTTAAAATAAGCCGGCTGCGGATCGAAAGTCCGGCAGGCGAACGTGCCGACCACGGCCGATTTCATGGTCCAATTCTGTTCGAAGAGCCGGCACACGTTGGCCTCGATTTGCTTCGTCACCTCCGGCTGCGCCGGAGCGCCGTTGGCGGTGGAGAATTTCAGGCCCTGATACTCGAACGGGTTGTGGCTGGCCGTCATATTGATGCCGCCAATGGCTTGGCGAACCCGGATGTTGTGCGCGATCACCGGCGTCGGCGCGTCCCGCTGGCAAAGCAACGGAGTAAGGCCGTTGGTCGCCAGCACCTCCGCTGCCGCCAGGGAAAACTCACGACCCAAAAAACGAGTGTCGTAGCCCAGGATGACAACTGGCTTGCGTCCGTGAATGGCGGATTGCGGATTGCCCAGCTCGGCTTGGAGATGTTGCGCGATGGCTTGGGCGGCGAGGCGGACGTTGGCGAACGTGAAATCACGCGCGATGAGACCGCGCCAGCCGGAGGTGCCGAATTTAATGGGAGAAGACATTCAGAAGCAGCGAGTCGAGGGTTGGGAGTCGAGCGTCTTGCTCACGGCCAAAAAACTCAGCTTTTCCAGTCGAAAGCGCGCTTTTTCCACGCGTAAAGGTAGCCGACCAGGAGAATGCCGAGAAAAGAAACCATCGCCACAAAGATCAGGTTCTTGGTGGCCGGGTCCGCCAGCATCGGCCTGTAAACCACTGCCCAAGGATAGAGGAATACGACTTCGATATCGAAAAGGATGAAGAGCATGGCCACGAGGTAAAACTTGACCGAAAGGCGCGCGTTTCCCTCCCCCACCGGGATTATGCCGCATTCGTAGGCGGTATCTTTGATCTTGCTCCGCCGTCCGACTTTTCCGACCAAAACCGAAACGACCAGCATGCCTCCGGCAAACAGGATCGCTACCAGAGCAAGCATCAAAACCGGAATGTACTGTGCCAACTGATCCATGCGCCGACTTTAAAACGCTGCCGGGGTTTGGCAAGAGCATTATCTATTGTGCTGCCCGTCGGAGACGGCGGCTCCAAAGCCCGAAAACCGAAGCGCGGAATCCGAAGGAAATCCGAAATCCGAAAAAGTCTCGGTTCTTGGCGGAAAACGATGCTGCAAATTCTGGGGCAGGACTCAACCGCAGAGACGCGAAGGACGCCGAGAGGAGCGTTCCTGTCCTCTCGACACGGCAATCCGTCAGAATCTCCACGGCCCGCGAAGATTCTTTGTTCACGGTAGGACGAGACTCCCTCGACCCGTGATTCACCGGAGTCGATTCCGGGGCTCGACGGAGTCTCGCCCTACCGCTTTGTTTGCGGGGTCCGCTGCGCTGAGATCATTCAGGTTAAAGGAGCGCCAGAAGAAACAGCCAGGCTGACAACGTCCAGGCTGCAACCGGCAGGAACAGGCTGAAACACCTTTCTGTCGGCTGGCGGGTGCGCACGGGCCAGCCTTCAAATTCTGCTGGAAACCTCCCGGCAACCAGTGTCCAATACTCAGAACCATGAGCGCAATGAAGGCAGCGGAGCGGAGCCGCACCCATTCGGTGGTAGGGCGAGACTCCGTCGAGCCGTGAATTCATGGCGGTCGGGATTCCACGGCTCGACGGAGTCTCGCCCGGCCGTGAACGATAAAATTCACGCAACCCGAGAAGATTATTATGGATCGCAACACAGTTTTTAGGCCCCCGTTCACGAAGCCGAACACACACAGACATTTGGCGGTGCCGCTGCTGATCGCCTTGATCATTAGCACCGGCATGACGCCGGCCAAAGCCGCGGAGCCAGCCGGCCAGGAGCGCGCCATTGACGACTTGCTCGCGGGCCGATTCAACTGGACCGTCAGCCGGCCTTTGCTGGCCCCGGCGCAGCGGCCCGAGGACACTTGCCAATCAGTCAAGGATCCGACCATCGTCTTCCATGAAGGCCGCTGGCACCTGTTCTGCACTATTCGCAGCCAAAAGCGCACGCACCAGATTGAATATCTGTCTTTTACTGACTGGAAGGAGGCTGACAAAGCGACACGGCATATCCTGAAGATTTGCGACGGTTACTTTTGCGCTCCACAGGTCTTTTGCTTTACGCCGCACAAGAAATGGTACCTGCTCTTTCAAACGAGCGACAAAACACGGAAGCTCGAATTGCAGCCCGCGTTTTCCACGACGAGCACCCTGGGCGATCCTAAGTCCTGGAGCAAACCGACGCTGCTCTTTGCCGAGCATCCGGACAATGTGAAAGCCTGGATCGATTTTTGGATTATTTGCGACGACACGCGCGCGCATTTGTTCTTCACTTCGCTTGACGGCCAGATGTGGCGGGCGGAAACAAAGCTGTCCGCTTTCCCCGGCGGCTGGGACAAGCCGAGCGTGGTGCTGCGCGGTGATATTTTTGAAGCCAGCTACACCTATCGCCTCAAAGGACTAGACAAGTTCCTTACGCTGGTCGAAGCGCAGAATAGCGGCCGGCGCTATTACAAAGCGTACTTGGCCGACACACTCGATGGCGAATGGAGACCGCTGGCTGACACCCGCGAGAAACCGTTCGCCAGCCCAATCAATGTGCGCGACACCGGCCTGGATTGGACCGACTCCTTCAGCCACGGCGAGTTGCTGCGCAGTGGCTGCAACGAAAACCTGGAAATCGATCCCGCCAACCTCCGCTTTCTATTCCAGGGTGTCAGCGATCAGGAACGAAGCGGGAAAAAGTACGGCGAGATTCCGTGGAGATTGGGAATTCTGGAAACTGTGAAGTAAGCCTGAAAGGAGCATCTGGCCGAGCAGAAATGCGAGAAGTCCGCTTTCACGCCATGAACCTGAAAGGAGCAGTTCAACCGCAGAGAACACAGAGATCACAAAGAAAAGCAGGCACTTCGGAGAACAGACGCGATCACCAGTCGGGTGAGGACTCGCTTTCGCTCAAGTTCCCGGCTTTGCGATCTTTGCGATCTTTGCGGTTATTCAACTTCCGCTTATAGGATGAAAGACCATTGCGCCGTTGCCTGGGCGGGAGTTAAATTAGCTCTCATGTGGAACAACCATGTGCGCGGCCTTGTCCTTATTCTGCTGACTCCCCTTTTCAGCCTTTTTGCACTCCAAATCCAAGCCGCTGAGATTGCGGTCACCATCCTCGACCAAAGCACCAGCCAGCCGGTTCCCTGCCGTGTCCACCTGAAAGACGGCGCCGGCCAGCCGGTGCGTCCAGCAAAACTCCCTTTCTGGCGCGACCATTTTGTTTGTCCGGGCGCCGTCCAACTGCAACTCGCTCCCGGCCAGTACGCCTACGAAATCGAGCGCGGGCCTGAGTACTGGGTTCGCACCGGCTCGTTCACCGTCTCTGACAGCACGAACCAAAGCTTCACCGTGAAGTTGGAGCGTTTGGCCGACATGGCAGCCGAGGGCTGGTGGTCTGGCGAACTTCACGTCCATCGGCCTGTCCAGGACATCGAACTGCTGATGCAAGCCGAAGATCTGCATGTGGCGCCGGTGATCACCTGGTGGAACAACCAGAATCTTTGGGCCAAACAAAAGCCACCGACCGATCTGCTCGTTCGGTTCGATCAAGACCGCTTTTATCATCTCATGGGCGGTGAGGACGAACGAGAAGGCGGCGCCCTGCTCTACTACAATTTGCCGGAGCCGCTGCGCATAGCAGGCGCCAGCCGCGAGTATCCTTCGCCGATGAAGTTCTTGTCTGAGGCCCGCCGACACCAGGGCGTCTGGCTTGACATTGAAAAACCGTTCTGGTGGGACGTGCCCATCTGGCTGGCCGGCGGGCAGATCGACTCCATCGGCCTGGCCAATAATCATCAATGCCGCGATCAAATGTACGAGACCGAAGCCTGGGGCAAGCCGCGCGATGTTCAACGACTGCCTCCGCCCAGAGGCAATGGCTATTGGTCGCAGGAGATTTATTATCACATCCTCAATTGCGGTCTGCGCGTTCCGCCGTCAGCCGGCAGTGCGTCAGGCGTGTTGCCCAACCCGGTCGGGTACAATCGCGTTTATGTCTATCTCGGCAGCGATTTCAGTTACGAACAGTGGTGGGAGGGATTGCGCGCCGGCCGCTCCTTTGTCTCGAACGGCCCCCTCTTGCGGTGCAAAGCCAACGGGGAATGGCCCGGACACGTTTTCACCGCTTCCGAAGGCCAGGAACTGACGATTCAGCTACAAGCTGCCGTGGCCACGCGTGACGCAATTGCCTCCCTCGAAATCATTAAGAACGGCCAGATCGCGCGCGCCGTTCCTTTCGAGGAATGGAGGAAATCCGGCTCTCTCGGCGCTTTGCATTTTAAGGAGAGCGGCTGGTTCCTGGTCCGCGCCATCACCGACAATCCCAAGACGTTTCGGTTCGCTTCGACAGCGCCGTATTATGTGGAAATCGGCAAAACCAAGAGCCGTGTCAGCAAGACCTCGGCGATGTTCTTTCTCGATTGGGTCCGCGAACGCTCGAAGCGCGTCAAGCTGGATGATGCAACTCAACGGGAGGAAGTGCTGAAATACCACACCATGGCCGAGAAGTTCTGGCTCGAGAAAGTGGCCCAGGCGAATGCGGATTGAACTCCAGCACGGTTAAGCCGCAGCCAAAAGGCGGGGGGATGCATTCCACTCCTCCCTGAATTCACGATCAAAAAAGTGGAATGCCGCTTCATGCCTTCCGGCAGGCAGGTGGAGACGTGCAGGAGGAATACCGGATCGGGCCGAGGAACTACCGGAACGTCGCTGGTCTGGAACAAACCTGGCGCAGCGACGGAAAGCCGAAATGCGGAAAGAACGCGGTAACCGAAGGAAAACGGCTTGACACCGCATACGGCCAAGCGCAACGTATCGTCAATGATACACGGTCGAGAGCCAATTCTCCATCAACCGTGCAGCGTTAAGAAAGCAAATTTCTATCAACTTAAGTCAACTCAACCCAACTAATCGCATAACGAACAAGCTTTGCTATGAAAAGGGCCAAGACCTCTCGTCGGTTCCGCGCGAAGAGACCCCGCTCGATTCGCGGCGGGTTCACGTTAATCGAACTGCTCGTGGTCATCGCGATCATCGCCATCCTGGCGGGACTGCTCGTGCCGGCGATGGCCAAGTCCAAAGCGAAAGCCCAGGGGATTGGTTGCATGAACAACCTCCGCCAGATGATGATCGGCTGGCGGCTGTACGGCGAGGACTGGGATGACGTGCTGGTCGCCTCGCTCACCCTCCTCCAGGCCAACCCGCTGAAACGCGTTCTTTGGGTGGGCGGCAACTTGGACTACACGCCAAGCCGCGGCAACTGGGACCCGAACCAGGATCTCGCCAAGAGTCCTCTGCATCCCTACTTTGGAAAGAACTTCGCCATTTGGAAATGCCCCGCCGACAAAGTCACCGTGAAAGATAACACGGGCGCAAAACGGCCCCGTGTGCGCAGCAACTCGATGAGCCAGGTCTTTGACAACGGCAGTTGGCTGCCGTCACCGCCCTGGCGGACTTATGGCAAGCTCAGCGACATCGTGATCCCGGCCAAAACCTTTGTGCTCGTTGACGAACACCCCGACAGCATCAACGACGCGGCCTTTGCGGTGCAGATGTATCCGCCGGACGCCAGGACCGCCAACATCATCGACTGCCCGGCGTCGTTCCACAATGGCGCCTGCGGCTTTTCTTTCGCCGACGCGCACTCGGAAATCCATAAATGGAAAGGTGGAAGAATCAAGGCCCCGGTGAAAGGCGCTCTCATGCCACTTCCGGTCGGCGCGGCCGGCGACTCCTTGCGAGACGCCCTGTGGATGTGCGAAAACGCCACGGTTTCAATAAAGAATGGATCCTACCCTTGATCGCGGTGGGGGCAGCATGGAGACGCCGCCTTGTAGCAGCCGCTGAACAAACGTCCGAACCCCTTGCGCGCCTTGGACGAAAGACTGCCAAAGACAACCCGGATTGTCATTTACCGGGACCGCCCTCTGCGGCGATGTAAGCAATCAAATCCGCCAAATCCTGCGGCTGAAATGCTGTTTCAAAACCTTCCGGCATAAGGGAAAGACCGGAGCTGCCAAACTCCAGGAGGTCTGTGCGCAAGATGACCTCTTCGCTTCCGACAGCGGTGCGGATATTCAGGCTGTTGGGCGTTTCGGAAACAATCACACCGCTGACCTCGCGATCATTTTTAGTCACCGCCGTGTAATTCACATAGGGCGCTTCCACGGAGCGATTCGGATCAAGGATGGCGACCAGCAAAGTCGGGATGGATTTGTCGGTCAACGCTGCCAGGTCGGGACCGATGCTGTTCCCCTCCTCTTCCAGGCGGTGGCAGATGGCGCAGTGCTGCTTGAAGAGAGCGGCCCCCTTCCCGGGATCGCCAGTCAATGACGCAACAGCCTCATACTGCTTCAGCACCATCTGGCGGTCGGGATTGAGCGAGGAGAAGAGCTTTTTCGCCCGGTCGCGGATCGGTTCCTGGGAATGGGCCAGCAATTTCTGTTGATAAAGAGCACCGATTTGCCCTGGCGAAATCTCCTCCTTCTCCACGGAACCCAACAGCAGATCGAGCCATTGAGTGCGACGGAAGAAACTGTCGAGCACCTCCAATTTCAAAGTGGGACTGTAGGTCCGCCAGCCGGAAAGCAGCAGTGGTGCGGCCGAGTCACCGCCCATCCGGCCCAATCCCGCCAGGGCTGCCCGTTGCAGGACCGCCGGATATTGCGGGTTCAACAATTGCACGAGCAACTGCGCGTCATCCTTTTGTTCCGTCAGCCCGCGGCCCAGCAATCGAAGGGCCAGCAACCGATCAGTTTCTGCCGCCTGCATATCGAAAGCGGCTTTACGGGCTTGCTGGAAGAGAGGCTCCAGCTTTGCGATGGCTGCCTTCAATTCGGGCTTCGCTTCGCTTTGCAGTTTGCCCAGCGAACTGCTGCGCCGACCCAGGGCATCGAGCACGCCGTTCAAAGCCGCCAGTTGCCAGGAGGCGAACTGTTGGCCCGCCGGCCTGGCAACTTTCAGAAGAGCCTTGGCCAAAGCCTGCTCATTTCCCAGAGCCGTGGCCAGCCCCAGCAATTCAGCCAGGAGATTGTCATTCAAAATCCCTTCCCGGCTGTCCGTCAGGAGAGCAGTCAGCATTTCCTCGACGTGCGGAACCGCGGAACTCATGACCGCGATTTGCTGCTGCGGATTGGAAGCGTCGCGGAGCGCAAGTTTTGTCAAAGCTCGAGCGGCACGCGGATCCTTCCATTCGCCCAGGGTGAAGGCCAGTTGGTACCGCACGCGCGCCTCGGAATCGTCAGCCAGTTTTAGGAGAGCTTCACCGAGTTTCTCAGCTTGGGCAGACGAAATTTCGCCGGACTGCGATGTGCTTTTCCCAGGGATCGAGTTGAGTTGCCTCACCCCGGTTTTAGGAAGGAAATGTTCACTCAACCCGACGGCGTGTTCTCGAATGGCCGGATGCGCATCCTTCATCGCCATCATCAGCAACTCCGGGTTCAGCGCTTGAAGGCCCTCGAGCGTGCAGAGGGCCTGGAGGCGGGTTTGAGGACGCCGATGCCGCAAGACCAGTTTGGCCAAGAGAGGCGTAGCGGCTTTAGCGCCGGATTGCACCAGCAACCGCTGGACGGTATCCCGCTGCCAGCCGTTGGGACTGTCCAGCGCGGCGACCAGGCCGCTCGTGTCCAGTTGATCGAGCCGAGGCACTTTGCGCAACGGCGCGCCCGCAGGATAAACCCGGTACATCCGCCCTTTGTCAGCGCCCGCCCGCAGATCGATCTGCCTTTCCATGCCCGGCAATCCATATTCAATGTGCTCGATCACGAGCCGGTACATATCGGCAAAGTAAAGCGCTCCATCGGGTCCGGTCTTGAGCATAACGGCGCGAAACCAGTTATCGGTCGAAGCCAGAAACTCCACGTTTTGTTCATCGGGCGCGCGATGGCTGGCAAAGCTGACCCCCTCGGGTTCCAGCACTTCGCGACGGATCAAGTTGTTCGCCGGCTCACAGATAAAAACGCTGCTGGCGAAGTCGGGTCCAAACAGTTCATCGCGGTAGGGCGTGGCGCTGCAGGCCGAGGTCAAAATGTTGATCAGGTCCGGCCAATTGAAGCGCTGCAAGGGCCGGCTGATGGAATGGAGGCGGGTGCTCTCCGGGTAATTGGCCAGGTACTGCTTGGTTTGCCTGACGGCCAGGTGCGGGTTCCGCGCCAGGTACTGTTCCGGCAGAAAGTAGTGCCAAAGCCAGGTCGGGTTGTTGTTGCCAAACCAGTTTCCCCAATCATCACGGTGGCGGCCAAATTGCGTCTGGCCGGCCACTGTCTCAAAGGCGCCGTCTTGCGGGCGGAAGCGCAGGTCGTGCCCGCGGATATTGATGGTTTTGCCGGTGAGCACGGAGCGCACTTCGCCGCCACTGTCGCCATTGGCCGCATAGACCCAGTTGTCGAGGCCATACTCAAAGCCGTTCACCCGGTGCTGCTGGTTGCCTTCGTTGAAACCGACGAGCAACGGTTTGCGCACATCCGCTTTGCCATCGCCGTCGGTGTCTTCAGCATAAAGAATCTCCGGGGCGGCGCTGATCAACACTCCCCGGCCCCACGGCATGACGCCATTGGGAAAATTCAAACCTTCCAAGAAGACGGTGGACTTGTCGTAGCGGCCATCGCCGTTCACGTCTTCCAGGAACCTGACGATGCCGCCTGGCTTTCCTTTGCCGTCCATTCCGACCGGGTAATCGACCATTTCCGCCACCCAGAGCTTGCCATCCGGTCCCCAGTCGAAAGCCACTGGGTCTTCAATGAGCGGTTCGTGCGCGACCAGTTCCACTCTAAAACCGGGTCGCACGCGAATCGAAGCCAGCGATTCCTCGGGCGACTGCGGCGGCGGCGCGTCGAAGGCCAAGAGTTCCTCGAATGAACGGCGGTCCACTTTATCAGGCAAACGGGCCGTGTCCTCGTTTTGCGCCCATAAATGCCGGGAATGAAACCAAACGCCGTTGTTCCGGTTCGTTCCACCCCGCACCATCATCGGTATTTCATTGGCCTGGCCGCGTTTCCCGGACTTGATCTTTTGGGTCCAGCCCAATTCCCACCGCAAATGCGGCGCGGGCTTGGGCGTGAAAAGGTGGAGGGAGAAATCTTCCTCGTTTGAGAAGATCACATCCGCGAAACCATCTTCGTTGACATCGACAAAGCGCAGACCGCGGTCGCGCCCTTGCTCATCCACGAGAGCCACGCCCGGCGGCAGGGCGTAATCAAGCTTCTGCCAGGCTTTATCTTCCGGCGACCAGGCAAAAAGAACGTTGTGAGTTTCGTTGCCAACCAGGAGTTCGCAGCGGCCATCGTTATCAACGTCGCGGAATCGGACGCCCCGATCGCGTCCATCCCACTGACTGAGAATAGGCCGGCCCGACATCTCCAGGCCCTGCACCAGCGACTTGTCTTCCGTCCAACGGTCACCCCCGAAATGCCAGGCGTTCGTGACGTGGGGCGCAAGCATCGTGGCCTGCCCATCCGAGCGAACGACACCGAATTTCACACCCGCATCCTGGCGAACACCGGCGTGATCAGCCACCACCAGCGATGTCGGGAAATTCGTTTCCAGCCACGCCTTTGATTCCGGTTTCCAGAGGCGTGTTTTTCTGGCTTGTTCGTTGCCGATCACCACGTCCATGCCGCCGTCATGGTTCAGGTCAACCAGACGAACGCCGTTGTCCTCGCCGTTGGCGGCGCGGAGCGGTTGGCCGGCCAGGAGGTTGTGGTTGAGCCGCTCCTGCGCTTCACGAAAGTTGAGGAACTTCACCTTCCGGCCGTATCTTTGGACCGCGTAGTCAACGAACTCCACCAATTGGCCGGGCAGAATCCAGCCATGCGGATGGAAGATGAAGGTAAAGGTGCCCTGCTTGAGCACGGTCAGGTCGAGGGCGGCTTTCCAATCGCGCACGGTGATGGGATTGTTCGTGCCATGCAGATTCTGCGCTTCCCAATCGCTTGGAATCATGGCCGGAAATTCCCAGCAGAGTTTGCCGATGACATAAGGGTAAGGGTAATCCTCAATGGTCGTGACAAAGGAATGCAAGCTCAGGCGCGTGAGGGCGTTGGTTTGTGCGGGTAGATATTTGCGGAATTTTTCCCGGCCATCCGGATCAACGACCAGTTCGCGCGGCACGGCGGCGTCTTTGGACGTGGGAATGTTCATGACTGACGAATCGATGGTCAGGAATTGGCCGGCTGAATTGGCCTGATTGAACAACTCCGCATAAAAACGCGGGCTGGGGCTGTTCATGGAATCGCAACACGGCATGCGAAAAGCGACCGGCACGTTCCCCGGCACGTGGTTGAGCAAGTCAATGCAGCCATAATACGTATTGGCCGCGGCGCTGAAACTCCCCTGTGCCAGCAAAGGACAAGGATGCGACAAGGTGTGCACTTCCAGCGAGAGCCCTTCCTTGAGCCAGGCCTGGAACTGCGGCTGTTGCGGGTCCAAGGCGTTGCAGAAAATGCTGACCGGCGCGCGGCCATCGATTTGCTTCAAGCGCTCCAGAATCGGGCGAAGATACGCCTCATATTTCTGGGGCTCCCGCAGGTCATCAATGGCGAGAATGACCACCGCTTCGACGCCGGCTTCTCCGATCCATTGCGGCGTGGCCAGCTTGGGAAAGTCGCGGCCCACATAGAACGGGTCGCTCTCATCCAGGTAAGTCAGGCGATTGGCGGCAGACGGCTCGCTCTGCGCCAGCGGTGACACAGCCAGGCACAGCAGCGAGATGAACAACGATTTGCAGTTTGGGAACATAAACGGGCCAAAGAGTAGAGTCGCAACCGGCTTCCAGGCCAGCCGAAAAAGTGGGCCGCAAGAAACTCGCTTTGAGTTTGACTGTTCCGGCGCCGAAAGTAGGATGCGGCCTGCAATGAGTCTTTTGGCTCAAACCGGAAGCATCATTTCAACTGAAGACGAGCGGCCCGAGAGGCCAGCCTCGCCGGGCAGGGCGCCTGGAACGCTCAGGAAGATCGGCCCAGGTTCCGAAGCGGTTCGTCCTGGCAACACAGACACGTATTGGAACATATTGAAAGATTGGTGTGGCTTTCACACCGCAGCAAAGAAAGATACAACATGGCAATTATTGATTTTGGCGGCGTCAAAGAAGAAGTGGTCATGCGCCGGGAATTCCCGATGGCACGAGCGCGCAAAGTCCTCAAGAACGAAACCATCGCCGTCCTCGGCTATGGAGTGCAAGGCCCGGCCCAGTCCCTGAACCTCCGTGATAACGGCTTCCGGGTCATCATCGGCCAGGCCAGCCGGTTTCAGCGAGACTGGGACCGCGCGCTCAAGGACGGCTGGGTGCCCGGCAAGACCCTGTTTGAAATCGAAGAAGCCGTCCAGCGTGGCACCATCATTCAGATGCTGATCTCGGACGCGGCGCAGCGCGCTGTCTGGCCGAGCGTGAAGAAGAACCTGAAACCCGGGGACGCTCTCTACTTCTCGCACGGCTTCTCGATTGTCTATAAAGACCAGACGAAAGTGATTCCGCCGCCGGACGTCGATGTCATCATGGTGGCGCCCAAGGGATCGGGCACCTCGGTGCGCCGCAATTTCCTTTCCGGGGCCGGCATCAATTCCAGCTTTGCCGTGGGCCAGGACGCCACCGGACGCGCCCAAGAGCGTTGTCTGGCCGTCGGCATCGGCATCGGGTCGGGTTATTTGTTTCCCACCACGTTCGAGCACGAGGTCTTCAGCGATCTCACCGGCGAACGCGGCGTGCTCATGGGCGCTTTGGCCGGAATCATGGAAGCGCAGTACGACGTGCTGCGCCGGCAAGGCCACACGCCGAGCGAGGCGTTCAATGAAACGGTGGAGGAGTTGACGCAAAGCCTCATCAAACTGGTGGATGAAAACGGCATGGATTGGATGTATGCCAATTGTTCCGCCACCGCTCAGCGGGGAGCGCTGGACTGGAAACCGAGGTTCAAGAAGGCCGTGCTGCCGGTTTTTAAGGAGCTTTACCAGCGGGTCAAGGCCGGCAAAGAAACGGCACGAGTGCTCTCCTCGTGCGGCCAGCCCAATTATCAAGAACAGTTGACCAAGGAACTGAACGCCATTGGCAATTCGGAAATGTGGCAGGCGGGCAAAGCCGTCCGCGCGCTGCGGCCCAAAGAGCTTGCCAAACAAATCTCCAAGACCACCAAAGGCATCACCGGCCGGTCAGCGAATTAAGACTGGAGCAGCTTGAGCGTCCTCCTTGGGGACGGTGCGACAACACCGTCCCCTTTTTGTTTGGACCTTCTTGCGGGTGACGCCGCCGGCACGAGACAAACCAGCGGTTGGATCTCTTGACACTCGCCAAGCAAGGTGAGCCAAGTTGCAGCCGGCCTGTGCAAATTCTGTCATAATTGTTACAGATTCTGCGCAAGTCGTTCTGATATGCATTCGCCGCTTCCCCGCCAGTGTCCAGTGGAGTTTCGGGATTGGGAATCCTGTGCCCCTATTATGCCAGAGCGGCGGCTGGGACCGGCGGCTATAAACCGGTCGGATGATCCAAGAACAGCCACGGCACACCGAATTTTTTTGAGAGGTGTTCCGCCAGCGCTTTGACGCCGAAGGTTTCGGTGGCATAGTGCCCGCCATAAAGAACGTTCAGGCCAAGTTCCTCCGCCACCGCATACGTCCAATGGGGTCCTTCTCCGGTGATAAACGTATCGACGCCTTCGCTGGCCGCCTTTTTCAATTCGCCGCCAGCCCCGCCGGTGACCACGCCGATGTGACGGCACCGTTCAGGGCCGCCCGGCAGCAAGTTCACTCTCGCCCCTGTGGCGCGCTGTAATCGCTGTGCCAGTTGGTCACGGGACATGGACGTGTTTGACTTGAAACCGATAAACCGTCCCTTTTCCAGAAAGAATGGCTTCAAGTTATTCAAACCGAGCGCGGCGCAGAGCCGGGCATTGTTGCCCAGGCGCGAATGCGCATCGAGCGGCAGGTGGGAACTGTAAACCGCCAGATTATTTTCCAGCAACAGCCGGAGCGTCTCGTAACGCTGGCCGGTCCAGGGATGCGTTGGCCCCCAGAATAGTCCGTGATGCACAATCATCAAATCCGCTTGGGCGGCTACCGCCAGTTTGATCGTGGCCAGGCTGGCGTCCACGGTGGCGGCAATCCGCGCAACCGAGCCGCGATTCTCCACCTGCAAACCGTTGACCGCGCCGTCCCAGTCGTTGAATGCTTCCGGCCGCAACAGCCGGTCGCAGTGGCGGACGATGCGGGCAAGCGATACTTTCGACATGGCCTCATGAAAGCAAACCAACCGGTTAAAGCAAAGGAGGAAAGGCCAATGGGAAACTGGTTACACTCCTCAGACCACCCGCTGCAGCTCAAAATATTTTCAATCCGCCTATTGAAATCTGCGACAGTCCTCCTATAGTGCGCTCGAATTAAGCACGATGAGTGATTTTTCCGATGCCAGTCAGCCCTGGGATATTCAGGCTGCTCGAAACTGCTACAACATCGACCGCTGGGGGGCGAAGTACTTCGATATTAATGATGCCGGCCACGTTGTCGCGAGGCCGCTGCAGGAGGCGGGCGCGACGGTCGATCTGACCGATGTCATTGAGGAAGCGAAAGGCCGCGGACTGAAGTTTCCCCTGTTGATACGGTTCCAGGACATCTTGCGGCATCGGGTGGAGTCGCTCAACCAGGCTTTCCGCGCTTCCATCGCGGAGTTCAATTACCAGGGCCAGTACCGCGGTGTGTTTCCCATCAAAGTCAATCAATTGCGCGAAGTGGTGGAGGAGATTCTGGATGCCGGCAAGCCCTACAGTTTTGGCCTGGAAGTGGGCAGCAAACCGGAATTGTTTGCGGGGCTGGCGCTGCAGAATCAAAGCGGCAGCCTGATTATTTGCAACGGTTACAAAGACGCCATTTTCATTCGCATGGCTTTGATGGGCATCAAGCTGGGGAAAAAGGTCATCATGGTGGTGGAGAAACTGGAAGAACTGAAGCAGATCATCGCCGTCTCCCGCCAGGTGGGGGTGGAACCGATCATCGGCATCCGCTCCCGGCTCCTCTGCAAAGGCGCGGGCAAATGGGCCGAAAGCGGCGGTGAAAATGCGAAATTTGGCTTGAGCACGGCGGAATTGCTGATGGCGGCGCAATTGTTGCAGGCCGAAAAACTGTCGCATTGCTTCAAGCTGCTGCACTTTCATATCGGCTCGCAAGTGCCCGACATCCTGACGGTCAAGAAAGCGGTTCAAGAAGCGGCCCGGTTCTACGCCAAACTTTCCAAGATGGGTTTCCAGATCGAGTATCTGGACGTGGGCGGCGGCCTGGGCGTCGATTATGATGGCAGCCGGTCTGCGTTCGACAGCTCCACGAATTACTCGCTGCAGGAATACACCAACGACATCGTCTATTACATCGCTGATGTCTGCAACGCGGAGAAAGTGCCGCACCCGGACATCGTCAGCGAAAGCGGCCGCGCCATTGTCGCCCACCACAGTGTTTTGATTGTGGAGGTGTTCGGGGCCATCGGCAAGAGGCGGGCGGACCAGCCTTTTGCCTACGGTGACACCGAGCATCCGCTGGTCAAGGAACTGCTCGACATCCGGAAAAACCTGGCCCGGCTGAACAAATTGGAGGCCTACCACGACGCTCTGGAGCGCAAGGAAGATGCCCACAATATGTTCACGCTCGGCCTGATGGAACTGCCGGACAAAGCCAAGATCGAAAGCCTTTATTGGGACATCAGCCAGGAGGTCGTGCACAGCTTTCGGGGCCAGGCCTACATCCCGGTGGAAATCCGCAAGCTCGAAGACAGCCTCGGTGACCAGTACCTGTGCAACTTTTCCGTCTTCCAATCGCTGCTCGACCACTGGGCGCTCGGCCAGTTGTTTCCCATCATGCCGGTCAACCGGCTCCAGGAGCGCCCCACCCGCGAAGCGACCTTGGTCGATATCACCTGCGATTCGGACGGACAGATCAACAAGTTCATCGACCTGCGGGACGTGCGCGACACCTTGCCGTTGCATGCCTTGAACTCCAACGGCAACGGGCCGGAGCCGTACTACCTGGGATTCTTCTTGATGGGCGCTTATCAGGATATCATGGGCGACCTGCACAACCTGTTCGGGCGGGTCAATGAAGTCCATGTCTTTCTCGATCCAGATGAACCGGCCGGCTATTACGTGGAGGAAATCATCGAGGGCAACACCATCGTCCAGGCTCTGGGCGCGGTGCAGTACGATGAAAACGAATTGAAACGCCAGATGAAGGCGCAAATCGACGAAGCCATTAAAAGTGACCGCTTGAAGCCGTCGGAAGGCATGCGCCTGCTGGACGATTACGAGCGCGGGCTTAAGGAATATACCTACCTCACTTTTTAACCCGGCTCCTTTGCATGCTTGAACCTGCGCCCAAAGCCGAATTGCTGCGCTCATTGGGGCGGCTCGTCAGGGGTCTTTCGGCTCTCTTTTGGGGTTTGCCGCTCACCCTCCTGGTCTGTGTGAAGACCGCGGTCAACGAATGGCTGAAGCCGTTCGACATGCTGCCGCCGATTCTGACCACGGGCTTGCTCTTTTACGGACTGTGGCAACTGGGCTGTTTCCAGAAACAGGAGCGCGTCTGGCGCCAGGCCCTCGACCGGGCCAAGCTGCTCGGCCTGGTCAACATCGGTTTGTCGCCCTTCATTTTTTGGTGGAACAAGCTGCCTCACATTGGATTCTATTCCCTGGCCATCGGGGTGCTCCTGCTCTCGGGCTTGCTCTTTCTCTTCAACTTGAACCACGTTCTGCAACGGCTGGCCGCCATGCTGCCGGATGAAACCTTGCGCGTGGAAACGAAGCTGTTCACCACTTTAAACCTCTACTTGCTGTGCGCGATTCTGGGTCTGGTCTCGGTCTATTTCATCCTGCAACAAATCCGAGCCTTGCCGGGATTCGTGGTTCAACTGTTGCAGGCCCTGGAACTGGGACGGCCCTGGCTGCTGATCTTCCTGGTGCTATTGCCCGTGGCCATGACCATGACCCTGATTTGGAAAACCAAGGAAGTGATTCTGGCCAGCGTTTTCAGCCCGCAGAATTAGCACGGCCTGGCGCGCCATCGGTCCGGACAGGGGCGATCTGTTCACAGTGCGACTCGCGGCCCGTTGGCGGTGGGAGACGACGGTGAGGTTGGGGTGGATAGCCCCGCGCCTGCCCATGGGCGCGCGCGGCCATCTGACACACTTGCTTTACCGGCATTGCCGAGGCCAAGCCACCAGGCTGACCAACCGTCAACCTTCAGCTCCGCGGGAGAGGGGCATGATGTGGACACGATCGAATTTATACAGTTTGACATGGCGTCGCGCCGGTTCTTGACTGCAATCTGCATGAGAACAGATTTCATTGCTTGTCTCTGTCTTTGCCTGGCTGTCGTGGCGACACACGCGCAGTCACTGCCCGCCAGGCCGGCAGCAAGCGCCAGCCAACCGCCAGAGGAGCCTTCTTCACCGATTCGAATTGAAAACGACTATTTGCGATTCGAGATCGGCGCCAACGGCCAGAACCTTCACTTTATCGACAAGCGCACCGGCCAAGATTATTGCGCGACGAATTCCGACAATCGGTTGGCCCGAGTGAAACTGGCGGGCCGCGACTACAACGCCTCGGCGGTGGCCTTCGCGGCAGGACGCCTCACGATTGAGTTTGGCGAATCCGGCGTCCGCGCCGTTCTCAAAGCGACCACAGAAAAACATTATCTGACGCTGGAAGTCCTTTCCCTGAGTAATGAAGCCGTTCAGGAGTTCGTGTTTGCCGACGTGGCGCTGACGCTGCGCGGCGCGCCGGAAGAGCCTTTTGCCGGTTGCGCGCTGGCGTTGAACCTGCAGACCAATGTGCCGGAGCTGCCTCGAGCCAACAGCCGGCTCCGGGCCGTCTGCTATCCGCGGTTTGGCTTTGCCGGGGCCAAAGTGGCGCTGATCGGCTGCCCGCAAGGCGAACTCCGGCCAGTGCTGAAGGAAGCGGTCAGCGCCGCGCCGGACTTGCCGCATTCGCCCATCGGCGGGCCATGGGCGCTCGAGGCGGAGATCAACCAAGGCTCCTATTTGTTCAACTTCGGCAATCTGTCCGAGCAAACGGTGGACGACTGGATCAAGCTGGCCCGGAGCCTGGGGATGAACCAGATCGATTTTCACGGCGGCAGCTCGTTTCGCTTCGGCGATGGCGAACCGAACCGTCAGACCTATCCGCAAGGCCGGGCCAGTCTGAAGGCCGTGATTGACCGGCTCCACGCTGCCGGGATCAAGGCCGGCTTGCACACCTACGCCTTTTTCATGGATAAAAAATGTCCCTGGGTGACGCCGGTGCCCGACGCGCGGCTGGCCAAGGACGCCACGTTCACCCTGGCGGAACCGCTGAACGGCGATGCGAAGACCCTCACGGTGGCAGAGCCCACGGCGAAAATGTCGGCCGTCACCGGTTTCTTTGTCCGCAACAGCGTCACCCTGCAAGTGGACGACGAACTGATCACCTATACCGGCGTGGGCCGGGAGCCGCCTTATGCATTCACCGGCTGCCAGCGTGGAGCTTACGGCACAAAGGCCGCGGCTCATTCCAAGGGCGCCAAGGTGCATCATCTCAAGGAGTGCTTCGGGCTGTTCGTGCCGGATGGCGATTCGACGTTGCTGTCAGATGTGGCGGCGCGGACGGCGGAAACGTTCAACGAATGTGGTTTCGACATGATGTATCTGGACGCGCTCGATGGGGAGGACATTCTGGGCGGCGGGGAAAACGGCTGGCATTACGGTTCGAAATTCGTTTTTGAGCTGTGGAAGAGGCTGGAGCGGCCGGCGCTCATGGAAATGAGCACCTTTCACCATCATCTCTGGTACGTCCGCTCGCGCCTGGGCGCCTGGGACCATCCGACGCGCAGCCACAAGAAGTTCATCGATATCCACTGCGCGGCCAACGCGGACGGGCGCCAGATGTTCCTGCCGATGCACCTGGGCTGGTGGGCGGTCAAAACCTGGACGGGGCCGCAAGGCGAGCCGACGTTCGCCGACGACATCGAGTATCTCTGCAGCAAAGCGCTGGCGACGGACACGGGCTTCTCGCTCATGGGAGTGGATCCGGAGAAATTCGCCAGGAACCCGGCCCTGCAGCGGCTGGGCGCCATCACGCGGCAATACGAAAGCCTGCGCCATGCGAAGTACTTTCCAGAATCAATCAAGGCCAGGGTGCGGGTGCCAGGCGAGGAATTCACGCTCAGCCAGTCTGCTGACGGCCCCTGGCAATTTCAGCCCGCGCGGCACCAGAAGCACAAGGTCGAAGGCTTGAACGGTTGGAGCGACACCTGGCAGGTCACGAACCAATTCGGCGCGCAACCGCTGCAGATGCGCCTGGAAGCGCTCATGTCAGCGGAGCCTTATGATGCGGCTGGTGCGGTGACGGTGGCTGAGTTCAAGGATGCGAAGGAGTTCTCTGAACGCGTCGCGGCATCCGGAGTGACGGCGGACCTTCAGTCTTCATCCGCTCAAGTGAAAGCGGGCTCGATCAGCGGCTGTTTCACGGCCTCGAACGCAAAGGCAGACCGCCAGGCGGCCTGGGTTAAGATGGGCCGGACTTACTCCCCGCCGTTGCATCTTGGCGGCGAGCGGGCGCTGGGCGTGTGGGTGCATGGTGATGGCCAGGGCGAAGTGCTGAACGTGCAGTTGCGCAGTCCGGAGCACGTCGTAGGCGGCATCGGCGAGCATTACGTGGTGGTGGATTTTGCGGGCTGGCGATACTTCGAGTTGATCGAACCCGAAGGCGAGCGTCACGCGAACTATACGTGGCCTTACGGTTCCTTCTACGATATCTACCGCGAATCGGTGGACTACAAACAGATAGAAAAGTTGAGTCTCTGGCTGAACCACCTCCCGCCACGGGGCAAGGCCACGTGCTACCTGAGCCCGATCAAAGCTCTGCCGCTGGTGAAGGCAAAGTTGCGCAATCTCCGGCTCACTGTCAGCGGCAAGACCATCCTTTTCCCGGTCGAAATGGAAAGCGGAAATTACCTCGAATTCAAGTCGATGGCGGATTGCAGGCTCTACGGCCCGGATGGCGCCCTGCTTCAGGAGGTAAAGCCGGAAGGCGAAGTGCCCATTCTCAACGCGGGACCGAATTCAGCCGCCTTTGCCTGTGATCCACCGACCGCTTATAACCCGCGCATTCGCGTCACCACCATCACGGCCGGCGCGCCGCTCGCTCGCGGAAAGTGATTCGTGTCTGAAGAAGGCGTTTGCAGTCAGAACCAAGACGTAAAGCACCCAAGGCGCAAGGACAGAAAGCGGAACAATTCCAGACGAATTCAGGCCAGGCTTTGTCCCGAAGGGACATCGTGAGAATAGCCCGGCGTTTTAATGCCGGGGTAAATTCGACATCGCATTAGTCCCGATGGGACGGCTGAAATTCCGCTTTACTCCCATGGATTCGCAACGTGAAGCGCAATTCATTCTGGCAGGTCAGGGCTCGACGGAGTCTCACCCCACCGTGAAAGAAGAATCTGCCCAGGCTGCGAAAACTCACTGCGTTTTGTATGCCAGCAGACGGGCCGGCAGAAAGAGAATGGCCTTGAGCAACGCCAGCAGTGCTTCGACCGCCATAAAAGCCAGCCGAAAGGGCAACAGCACCAGCCATACGACTGGGAATAGGAACAGAGCCAGAATCGCCAGCGGCCAGCAGAGCGCCAGCAAAAGACACCAGACCAGAAACAGCAACAGTATCTTCATGCGATTCTTCCTAAACCCTAACGGGCTTGCTGTCAATGGCGAGAAATCCGGATTCTGTAATCCCTCAGTCACGGCGGGCAGAGCGCTGGCTTGTAGCCGGCTTGCCACGTTTGATCCCTCCAAGCCGGTTGGAAACCAGCGCTCCGCCCGCGGTGACTGAGGCATTACCGGATTCTGCGGTTACTCGTGCCGGAGCGCTTCCACGGGGTCCATGTTCGCGGCGCGAAAGGCGGGATACAAACCGAAGATGACACCGACCAGCGCCGAGATGGAGAAGGCAATGGCCGGCGACCAGAAGGTGACAATGGTCTTCATCTCGGAGAAAAAGGTGACCAGGTAGGGGATGGTCAGGCCGAGCACAACTCCGAGAATGCCGCCGGCGCCCGAGAGCATGACCGTTTCCACCAGGAACTGCACAATAATGTCGCGCCGTTTGGCGCCCAAAGCGCGGCGAATGCCAATCTCTCGCGTCCGCTCCGTCACGCTGGCCAGCATGATGTTCATGATGCCGATGCCGCCAACCAAAAGGGAGATGGCCGCAATGGAGCCGAGAACGATGTTGAAAATCTTCTTGGTCCGCTCCGCCCGCTTGAGCAATTCCAATGGCACAATGATGTCGTAGTCCTTCTTCTGGTGGTTCCGTTCCAACACTTCCTGGATGCTCAAGGCCACGTCGGTGACGTCTTCCGGCCGGGCCACTTTGACGGTGACTTCGTGCAAGGCCACGCGCTCGGCTTCGAAGCTGCCGCTGCGCCGCTTCATCAGGGTTTCGCCAAAGCGCATCCGGGCGGTGGTCAAAGGTATGTACATGCGGTTGGCCGCTCCGCCGGGAGCGCTCTCCGGGATTTCGCTTTGTTTGCCGCCTTTGGCCCGGGGTTCCATGACACCAACGACACGATAATATTTGCCGCCCACGCGAATGGTCCGGCCAATCGGCGATTCGATGGGGAAGAGCGCCGGCGCCATTTCCGCGCCCACGACACAGACGCTGGCGCCTTGCTCCATCTCAAGGTCGGAGAAGAAACGGCCTTGTGCCACCGGATGATTGCGCATCTGCGGGTACCAGGGAACGGTGCCCATGATTTCGCAATCTACGCGGCGGCTGATGTTCCAGACGTACTCGCGAATGAGGCGGCCCGGCACCAGCACGGTGACGCCTGGAATGGTGACTTTGATCCGTTTGACATCGGGGTAGGTCAGGCCGTAATCGAGGGCGAAGCTCTGGTTGCCGGAAACCTTTTGTTCCTCCGGCGGCTTGACGCTGCGCAAGATGATGTTTTGGCTGCCGAGATTCTTGATTTGTTCCTGGGCCTCGTAGCTGGCGCCCTCGCCGATGGCGAGCATGGCGATGACCGAGCAGACGCCAAACACGATGCCGAGCACGGTCAAAAGGGAGCGCAGCCGGTGCACCCACAGGCTCTTCAGGCCAAGACGGATGGTGCGCTTCAAGCGGATGATGCTAGCGGCACGCATTTTTAAAATTCAATGGCGCACGTCACTTTCCACTATTCCGTCCCGGAAATGAATGGTGCGCGTGGCGCGGTGCGCGATGCTTTCGTCATGGGTCACCATAATCAAGGTTTTGCCCTGCCGGCTTAGTTCATCAAAGACTTCTAAAATCTCGGCGCCCGAGGTGGAATCGAGGTTGCCGGTTGGTTCGTCGGCCAGAATGACCAGGGGATCGTTGACCAGGGCCCGGGCGATGGCGACCCGTTGTTGTTGGCCGCCCGAAAGCTCGTTGGGCCGGTGGTCGAACCGCTCGCCCAAGCCGACGCGCGCGGCCAGTTCCTGCGCCCGCGCCCGGCTTTCGTGTTCGGGCCGGCCCTGGTAATAGAGCGGGATTTCAATGTTTTCCACCACGGTCATTTGCTGAACCAGATTGTACGATTGGAAGATAAAACCGAGGCGCGCGCCGCGAACGGACGAAAGAGTGTCGTCGTCCATTTGCGACACATCTTCGCCGCCCAGCAAATAACGCCCCGAAGTGGGACGGTCCAGGCAGCCCAGAAGATTCAAGAGCGTCGATTTGCCGCAACCCGACGGTCCCATGATGCTGATGTACTCACCGGCTTGAATGTGAAGCGACACGCCGCGCAAAGCTTGCACCGTCACCAGCCCCATTTCGTAGGTCTTGGACACATTTTCAAGTCGAACGATGCTGGATGCGGACATGGTTTCGGGGGTAACTGGTGACTGGTGACTGGTGACTGGTGACTGGTGACTGGTCACTGGTAATTGGTAATTGGTGATTCGTAATTTATTGGGAGCGGGTTGGTCTGGGCCCGGTCCGGGCGGGCGGCGCACCGCCGGACGGCGGACCGACGTTGTTGGGCGGGGCTGCCAAGCCGGATCTGGACGGAGCAGGGCCGCCCCCGGTGGATTCCTCTTCCAGGCCTTCTTCAGGTCCCACCGTGTCCTTTTCGACACCTTCCGGCGCGCGCAGCAGGACCTTTTCCCCTTCTTTCAGGCCGCGTTTGATTTCGATGAACTCGTCATTGAACTCGCCCACTTCCACTCCTCGTTCTTCCGGAGCGCCTCCGTTGGCCACGAAGCAATACTGCTTGCCCTTCATCGGCACAATCGCCTGAATGGGAACATAAATGACATCCGGCAGTTCCTGAACGAGGATTTCCACCTTGGCGCTCATGCCCGGTTTGAGCCACTCGTGCATGCCTTCGACCGCGACGCTGGTGACGTACACCTTCATGTCCGGGTTCATCCATCGGTCTTGTGAATCCGGCAGCACGCCCACCTTGAGGACTTCTCCGTCCAATTTTTCGTTGGGAAAAGCGTCCACTTGAATGCGCGCCTTGAGTCCCTTCTTCACTTTCTTGATATGCGACTCATGAATCTTCAGTTTGACGGCCATGTGGGTCATGTCCGGAATGGTGATGATGGACTGGCGCTCGCGGACGGTAGCCCCTTCCCGAATCTGTTCTTCGGGGCCGGAGAAGCGGCGATCATCCCCCCGCCCATACACGACCAGGCCGGGACGCTGCGCGCGGATCACGCAATTGGACATCTGTTGATACAGCTCCTGCAGTTGTTCGGTGCCGATGCGGAAGCGGCCTTCGGCGGACTTCAGCCGTGCGCGCGCCTGGGCCAGTTTTGAAATCGCTTCCTTCCGGGACCGCTCCAGCGAGCGCAGAGACTCATCATACTTGGAGACGAACTCCTCCGCCGCTTTGGCAAACTCATACTTGTTGTACAAATCCAATGCTGTCTGCGAGGCTGCGACCTTTACTTCGCTTCTCTTGACGGAGAGCTTGTCGCTGTCCAACTCGGTCTTGGTGACGAAGTTGCTGGAGTAAAGCCGCTCGGTTCCCGCCAGCTTGATTTGGGCCTGGCTGAGTTCCTGGGTGGCGATCAGGAAGTCGTCTTCCAGCTTGCGCAGTTGCTGTTTGGCTGAGCCATCGCCCAGCAACTCGGCTCGGGCATACTTCGAGAAATCAATCGTGACCGCATTCGTGAAGGCCATGAGCGATCGGGCGTCCGTGGCCCGGTCTTTTCTGACCAAACTGGACAGTTCCATGAGAGACTGGACATTGGTCAACGACGGCGCGCCGGTTCCTGGCATGGCCACATTAGCGAGAAGCGCCAGAGAAGACACGTTGCCTGAACCGGGATTTCTAAAGTCCGCAGGCGGCAGGGCCGGACGCCCTGGAGCCATTCCCCCTGGCGGGCCAGCCTCTCCTGGCGCGATGCGATTGCGGACGGTTGGCGCCCGTTCTGTTCCGGTCTCATTTTGCGATGCATCGTTTCTTGGTGGCCTCTGGCTCCCTCCGCGGCGCTCACCGCCGGCGTCACCTTGCATCCCGGCACGATCAGAGGTCTCAGAACCGGGCGGGGTTCCCCTCTCTGCGGAAGCCGGCCTGCGGGCGAACGTCCGGGGCTCGGACCCGGCCTCGGCATTCGCCTGTCCATCGCCTGACGGCCTTCGACCTAAAGAGGAAGAGCCACGCGCCAAGTCCTCCGGCATGGCCGGCCGGCCACCCGGCCCGGCAGGAAAAGAGGCGGTGAGCTTGTTCTCCGTCAGATGCGCTTGGGACGAGATGGCATCGGACTCAATGTCCGCCAAGTCCAAGTTATTGGTGAAGGCCTTTTCGAACAGGTCCAGCAGACCGACAATCTCCTGGGTGTTGGTCTCGCCCAGATGCTTGGCCAGGTCCATGCGGGCAAAGCGGGCTTTTTGTTCGGCGGCTTTGATATCGCTGTAATTCTGGTTCGTTTGGATGTCGTAAGCCTGCTGGGCATCAATGAGCGTGGCCAGAGTGGACTGAAATTGAATTTCTTCCGTCGTGATGCGTTGTTTCAATTCCGACGAGTCCAATTCCACCAGCAACTTGCCATTCTTAATGTCGTCTTCCGTCACCAGGTAACCTTCTTCCACAATGCTCAGAATCTTGGTGCCTTGGTAACCCTTGATTTGCGAGCGGATTTCCTGTGCTTCCAACGCCTCGACGCTGCCGCCCTCCAGGACGGTGATTTGGAGCGGACCGCGCCGGGCGGCGAAGGTGGTGCCGTTCCGATGCGTCACCGAGCGACCGAAAAAGAAGTAAGCCGCCAGCGCCAGCAACACCACCGTCCCCCCCAGTTTCCAGAGGGGCTGTTTCATGATGAACTGGCTGAAGTTATTGGTTTTTGACATTGAAAATCTCCTCCCATTGGCCGTTTTCTTTGATATCGAGAATGCCCAGATCGCGCCAGAGCGACAAGCGCGCGATGGTATGGTTGACCAGGGCGCCGGTGCGTTGATTCATGGAACTCGTCAAGCTGTTCTGGGCGGCGACTTTGGCCTCGGCGGTGCCGCGTCCCAATTCCGCCAGCATGTCTTGCTCTTCCACCCGCCGCCGGTTCAAATCGACTCCGAGGACGCTGGTTTCATAATTCCGTTTGGCCTGATCCAGTTTGCGCAAGTCGTTGTACACGTCCAACTTGATGTTATCGACCGCCAGTTCCAACGAACGAAGGGCCCGATCATAATTAATCAGGGAAGTGCGGTAAGTGTTGCGCTCGGCCTTCCGGTCCAGAGGCAGGTTGATGCCTAGGCCGGCATTCCAGTCGGTGCGGTTAAAATCCAGTTCCGGCAAACCACTGCCCGGTTTGCTGTTGACGCTGCCGGAGAGCACTAGGTCCAAGTCCGGTTTGAGGCCATTCTTTGCCAGATCAACCTTGCGCGCGGCATCTTCGTATTGGTTCCGGACGTTGTATAGGTCGAGGCGCGTCGCCAGAGCGATGCGAATCGCCTCTTCCACGCCTACGTCCGGGTGGACGATGGCGAGCTTGGCCAGCTCGCGGTTTTCCAGAACCAGGGGATTGTCGGTGGGCAATCCAAGCTGGATTTTGAACTGGTCCAAGCCTTGTTTGTAGGCATTGATCGCATTGATCCAGCCGGTTTCGCCGTTCAGCTCTTCCTGTTCAAGGCGGCCCACTTCGGAGAGTTTTCTTTGCCCCTCTTGGGCAAAGGCGCGTTCGCGCTCGGCGCTTTTCTTGAAAGCCTGATAGTTCAGCCAGGCTGTGCGCACGGAATCCCGGTTTTGCAGGACCCCGTAGTAAGCGGAGACGATTTGCACGGTGTAATCTTTGCGAAAGCGCGTAAATTCACGCAGCGCATAAAGCAGGTCTCGCTCCGCCTGCGTCAGATTCTCCATGACGGTCTTGTAGCCGGCGCCGCGCCAGAGCGGTTGCGTCAGCGTCCCGGCGAGCCTGGAGGAAGTGGCCCACCCCGGATTGCCGCTCAGAAACCGCGTAAAGTCCATGGTGAAATCCGTGGCAATCCGTGCGCCTGAGCGGAGCAACATGTCCATGCCGACTCCGCTATTGCCGGTCCATCTGTGTTCTTCGACCAGTTTGTCCACGCCTGTTTTCACATCTCTTTCTACGTTGCGCGAGCCCCTGTAATCCGTGCGCACACCGGTCGAAAAAATCGGGGTGAAGCGATACCGCGCCAGAGTCAGATCGAGCGCCTCGAGATAAAGGATTTCCTTGCGGTTTTGGTAGGTGCGGCTGTTCTTGACCGCGATCTCCAGGGCTTTTTCCAGCGAGATAATGCGCGCTCCGCGCTCCGCTTCTCCGGCCGGCCCCAACGAGGCGTCGCTGTTGGTTAAGACAGGCAGATTCTCCTGCAACACCAGCGGATTCTTCTCGATAGTGAAGTTGGTCTCCATATTCGGTACCTGCGGGGTTTTCTCGGCAATAACCCTGGCCGCTTCGCGGTCGGCCGACTTGCGGTAATGCGCCGTGCTGCACCCGGCCGCAGCCAGGAGCAAACAGGACACCCAAAATGGAACGGTTCGTTTCATGAGCCAACACTTGCCATCATGAAGGCCATCCGCCTTCAAAACAACTTATCTCTGTTTAGACACCGATGAGGAAGGCTCCATTCGGCAAAAAATGGAGCCGCTTCATCGTGTGCTTCAATAGACGTTTGAAACCGGCTATCGTTACAAACATTCGCGGGGAGTTGCTTCTCCCTGCAGCGACACTTTCAACAAACTGGGCCGAACCGCAGCACCGTCCTGCAATCTCGTAGTAGCGGACGTGAGTCCGCTCTGTATTCCCGAAGTGCGGAATATAAGTGAGCGGACTCACGTCCGCTGCTACCAACCGAGAAGAGTTGCAGTAGTGTACTGTCGAGTCCGGCAATTTTTAGGGTGAATCTTCCTTCGTTTTGCCGTAGGATCACTGGCAACTCCATTTTATGACTAAACCTTTCAAATTCACTCTTAGCATGCTCTTCGCCTTGACTCTCTCGAGCCAGTCAGTCGCCGCGCAGGACCGGACCCAAGGACGATCCATGGTCGTCTCGCGCTATGGCATTGTCGCTACCGAACATCCGCTGGCCTCTCAGGCGGGCGCCCTAGTCCTAGCCCAGGGCGGCAGCGCAGCAGACGCGGCCGTGGCCGCCAACGCCGCCATGGGCACTCTGGCACCCATGATGTGCGGCATCGGCGGCGACCTCTTTGCCATCGTCTATGAGGCCAAAACCGGCAAGCTTTACGGACTGAATGCCAGCGGATGGGCGCCAGCCGACTTGAGTCTGGAACTGCTTAAAAGCAAGGGCTTTACCAACATGCCTCAGGGCGGTATTCACTCGATCACTGTGCCCGGCGCGGTGGAGGGCTGGGAGAAGCTCCTCAAGCGCTTTGGGCGGCTGAAGTTTTCCCAAGTGCTGGCCCCGGCCATCCGCTATGCGAAGGAAGGCGTGCCTGTTCCCGAGCTGGTAGCGGCTTATTGGAAAGGAAGCGAATCGCTCCTGCGCAAGGACACCAACGCTGCCCTCACTTACTTGCCAGGCGGACGCGCGCCAAGGCTGGGCGAAATCTTCCGCAACCCCGATTTGGCCTGGTCGTACGAGCAAATTGCCAGGCAAGGACGGAAAGGATTTTACGATGGCCCCGTCGCCCGCCGCCTGGTCGATTACTCAAAACGCCTCGGCGGCACGATGACTTTGGAGGACCTGAAAAGATTTACCGCTGAATGGGTCGAGCCGATCTCGACTACGTATCACGGCTGGACCGTTTCCGAAATTCCGCCCAACGGCCAGGGCATCGCCGCGCTCGCGATGCTGAATCTGATGGAGCAATTTCCTCTGGGCGATTACGGCCAAAATTCGGCTCAGGCTTTGCACGTGATGATCGAAGCCAAAAAGCTCGCTTACGCTGACATGCTCCGCTACGTGGCTGATCAGAAGTTCAGCCAGGTGCCTGTGAAAGGCATTCTTTCCAAAGAGTACGCCCGCCAGCGCGCCAAGCTGATCGACCTGGATAAAGCCAACTGCCATGTCGAAGCCGGCCGGTCATTTGAGGCCGGTCCTGACACGACCTACCTCTGCGTCGTGGACAAGGACGGCAATATGGTCTCGTACATCCAAAGCAATTATCACGGGTTTGGCTCCGGCCTGGTGGCAGATAAGACCGGGTTTGCCCTGCAAAACCGAGGCGGATTATTCAGTCTGGACCCGGCGCATCCCAACGTTCTGAAAGGGCGCAAGCGCCCGCTCCATACGATTATTCCCGGCTTCATGAGCAAAGGCGACGTCCGAATCGCTTTCGGCATCATGGGCGGCTTCAACCAATCGCAAGCCCATGCTCAATTCGTGTCGAATGTGGCCGATCACAAGATGAACATCCAAGCTGCGCTGGAGGCGGCGCGATTCACCAAGCTGACCTTCGAGGGATGCGACGTGCAAATGGAAGAGCGCGTGCCGGCCAGCGTGCGCGCCCAACTCGAAGCCAAAGGCCATCAAATCAGGCTGGCCGGGCACTTTGGCCAGGCCGTCGGCGGCGGCCAGGCCGTTCTGCGCGATTATGCGACGGGCGTCAATTTTGGCGCGTCCGATCCGCGCAAGGACGGGGCGGCGATACCGGAGCCTGTAGCAACGCGGTGAGAGCGTTGCAGGAGTCCCACAACCGCTCTGCCAGAGGAATGCATGCCTGTCTTGTTGAGGTCGCTGGGCGATCCAAACGAAGCAGTGCGCACGCGGGTAGCATTAGGCTTGGATCCGATCGGAATAGGAACAAAACTGGGAATTCGCTTTTTTGACGCTCCGCGGTTCAAACCGGACCGGTTCGCTCCCGCTGCTAAACGCCGACTGGTCCGGTTCTGGCGAATGCTGCCGCTCTGCAGCCGTTGCTGTAGGAAAAACGGCGCCTGGTGCCAAACACGAAATCCAGGTTGTCCAATTCTTGAAAAGAGAGGATATTCGAGCGATGAAGAGCCTGTTGGTCCCAAATCCCGATCTCCGGCTGCACATGACGCTGTGGACCATTGTTGGACTGGCGTTGGTTTGGTCTTTTGTCGGTTGCTTCGACCGGTTCACGTGGTTCTTGGTACCAGTCATGATCGGCACGGCCATCCTCTTAATGATTTATCCGACGTTCCGTTTCAGCCGGCTCGTATGCTGGTTCCTTGCCGCGCATGCTATTGTCCTCATCGTCGGCGGGCATTACACTTATGCCGAAGTCCCGCTCTTTAACTGGGTCCGCGACACCTGGCATTTGGCCCGCAACTATTACGACCGGATGGGGCACTTTATGCAGGGCTTTGTGCCGGCGTTGATCTCGCGCGAGGTCTTGATCCGGCGGGGTGTCTTGAAGCGGGGACCCTGGCTCAACTTCCTCGTCGTCTGCATCTGTCTGGCCTTCAGCGCGGCCTACGAGCTCTTTGAATGGCAGGCGGCGGTCTGGACGGGCACCAAAGCGGACGCCTTTCTCGGAACCCAGGGCGATCCATGGGACACACAGTGGGACATGGCGATGGCCCTGGTCGGAGCGCTGACCGCTGTCAAAGCGTTCTCGAAGGCTCACGACTCATCCATGGATCTGATAGAATCTTGAAACCCGACTCCTCACCTTAAGAAATCTCACAAAAACTGTTGACGCGTCTCATAGCAGGAATTTGTTTTTCTTGACGTTAAGTGGTTAACGGACAATGGATTATCGTTTGTGTTTATGCGGGCAGTCTTGGCATGGCCTCTTCTGGTTTCTTCCACCACTTCGTGTTGGTCAATCACGGCAATCACGCGCATGCGATTCTGGCACTCCGGGCACTGGAGGAGATCGGTGTGCAATGCACGCAAACAGGTCGGTGGGGTCAAGACCTCGAATTTGCGGTTGAGCTTGGGGTTGAGCCGGGAGCGGAAGATGACGGTGTTGTGGGGGGGATTCACCCCTTTCACGGCCGTCTCCGGCGAAGTTGCTCCATGACCCGGATGGCGTAGGGGTCCCCTCGTTCGGCTCTTTCGGCCAATTGGCTTTGAATCTTCCCCATCGTATCCTGAACCACGGCAAGTTGATCGGCATTAAGACTCGGCTCGGCCCGGAGCGTCTGCAACATCACCACGCCACTGACGTAATCGTTCGTTTTGATGGCAGAGACCGCTTGCTCAACATAGCCGCGAACAGGGTCTTGGGGCTGACTAGGATTGGCTCTGGCAGTGGCAGGGCTTGCGGCAGGCTGGATCTCGAACGCTTTTTCCAATTCCTTGGTGCTGACCGTATTCTTCTTCGCGCACCCGACCAAGGACAAGCCAACCACGATCATGATCGTCAGCGTGCCCAGCAAGTTTTTCATGTGCCGCTTCACGGGTTCGGGTCTCTTTCGCCCGTGGGGCTGCCGGGACAATTCCAGAGCCGCCCTGGCCGGTGAAACCGATCCTGCTGGATGTTGAATTGCTTCAACTTGAAGTATTCCACGTGCCCGCCCACGTTGCCGACGGTAGTTCCGTTGTTATGGATCGGGCTGATCCCCTCGTCCGGACTGCTCGAGCCGTCATTGAAATCGCCCGGGGTCGATTCTCGGGCTTGCCACATGATGATGGCATCCGGCCGGAACATGCTTACTTTATAGACCTTGAACTTCGCATTTTGATACCCGCATAGGGAACCATTCATCAGGTAGCTGGAGATCTGCTGGCCGCGCGCTCTAAACGTGGCTGTATTCGTCTTATCCATCGGACACTGAAAAATCCTGGTGTTGGGGGCATACTTCCAAAAGAGACCGCTCTGAATATTCGAGACGCCCCGGAGAAAAGGCGGCTTGGTCAGCCAGCCGGTATAGATGAAATCCCAGTTGGGAAAAGCCAGGAATTCGTTGTTGTCCGTGACATAAAGTGTCGAGGCCAGCATCAGTTGTTTTTGATTGCCGGTGCACTGGATCTGCAGCGTCTTCGCCTTGGCCTTCGACAACGCCGGCAAAAGAATGCTCGCCAGGATGGCAATGATGGCAATCACGACCAGCAGTTCGATCAAGGTGAAGGCCATTTGCAGCCGCCGATGATACAAAGTTGAAAAACAGGGAATTGAGCGTCGCGGATTCATAAAGGTTTCATATCGTTGACTTGATTCGTTGCCGGAACCAGCATCAAAGTAAACCGTAAAGTCGTGCCGTCAATTTAGAACATGTGTAACAAACTCTCCGCCTCAAGGTCGTCCTCCCAACCGAACGATGTCATTTGCGACAAGCATCCAACCGCCAGTGGTCTAAGCCGGCGCCAATTCCTCAAAGCCGGCTCGCTGGTGACCGGCACGTTAATCGCGAATCCAGCTATTAGCGGCGCGCTCGCGGCAGCCAAACCACCCAAGGTCGCTGCCGGTTTGGCGTCAATGTCGGCAGCCGACCTGCCCAAAGGAGGCGCCCCGGCGCCAGTTCCCTTGCCCCATTTTCCGGATCGTCTGCACGCTTTTGTCTGGCGAAACTGGCCCCTGGTTCCCGTTGAACGAATGGCCGACGTGGTGGGTGCCAGCAAAACAGAGATCGTTCGCCTGGCCAAGGCCATGGGACTGCCGCGTCGAAACCGCATCACGCCCGACCAGCAGCGCCGCTCTTACATCACGGTCCTCCGCCGCAATTGGCATTTGCTGCCTTACGAACAACTGCTCCAGTTGCTCGATTGGACTCCGGAACAAATGGCCTTTACCTTGCGCGAGGACGATTTCCTCTTCGTCAAACTCGGCAACCTCAAGCCGGCCTGCGAACCGCTACGCTACTTGCCGCCGGATGAAAAAATCCAGGCCCGCCGACGTGAGATCGCACGCGTCCTGCGCGCGGAATTTGCGGACGGCTTGGGCCATTCTCGAGACCCGCTCTTTGGCTTTGTCTCGCGGCTCTCGGCCCAATCACCTTCGACCGCCAGCCTTCAGCTCCCGTCCGGAGCAACGGCCCAGGGAGGTTCGGCCGGGGCAAAATTCTCGCCCCGCTTTTGCTATTCCTACTTTGCGCTTTATGGCGATCCGCTCCTGGAAACCGAGGCCGACCCGTACCCGGATGGCTATCTGGCCCGCTTGGCGGCAGCCGGTGTCGATGGCGTCTGGCTCCAAGGAGTGCTGCACAAATTGGCCCCGTTTCCCTGGGACCCAAAGCTCAGCGCCCGTCATGAAGAACGCCTGGCAAACTTGCGGACCTTGGTGAAGCGAGCGCGGCGGCACGGCATTGGCGTCTATCTTTACCTCAACGAACCCCGCTCCATGCCGCTGGCCTTCTTCGAAGGCCGCGCGCAAATGAAAGGCGCCGTGGAAGGAGGCTTTGCCGCCCATTGCACCAGCGATCCCAGCGTGCAGAAGTACCTGGTCGAAGCCGTGGCCCATCTATGTCGGGCGGTTCCTGATCTGGCGGGCTTGTTCACCATTTCCGGCTCGGAGAACCTGACCAACTGCTGGTCGCACGGCGGCGGCGCGTCCTGCCCGCGCTGCGGCCAACGCTCGCCCTCCGAGGTCATCGCGGAAGTGAACGGCCTTTTCCATCGAGGCCTACAACAGGCTGGCAGCAAAGCGCGTTTGATCGTTTGGGACTGGGGTTGGGCCGACGGCTGGGTCGAAGGGATCATCAACCGCCTGCCGGCGGACGCCGCGCTCATGAGCGTCAGTGAATGGAGCATTCCCATCAATCGCGGCGGGATAGCGACCGCGGTGGGCGAGTATTCCATCTCGACCATCGGTCCTGGGCCGCGCGCGCAACGTCATTGGGAACTGGCCCGCCGGCGCGGGCTGAAAACCATTGCGAAAATACAGGCCGGCAACACCTGGGAATTGTCGGCTGTTCCTTACATTCCGGCGGTTGAAAATGTGGCGCGCCATGCCGCGAATCTGCTCAGGACCAATGTGGACGGCCTGATGCTCGGCTGGACGCTCGGCGGCTATCCGTCACCGAATTTGGAAGTCGTGGCTGAAATCGCGCGGACCCAGGCCGACTCCTCACCAGGTGCCGGACCCGCTGCGAATGAAAATCGGCAAGCGGCGGCACAAGCCATGCAAGCGGTTGCCGAGCGAAGGTTTGGCAAGGTCCTGGCGCCCGCCTTCGTGCAGGCGTGGCGGGAGTTCAGCGTTGCCTTCAGTGAATTCCCATTCCACGGCGGCCTGGTCTATAACGCGCCCATGCAATATGGCCCCAGCAATCTGCTCTGGGCGGAACCAACCGGCTATCACGCCACCATGATCGGCTTTCCCTACGACGATCTGGACGGTTGGCGCGCCGTCTATCCGCCGGCGGTTTTCATCGCGCAGTTTGAGAAGGTTGCAGACGGTTTCGAGCAGGCCCTGGCTAAACTGAACACGGTTTTTCCGGCCGACAGATCGAAGCTCCGCGCCGGCGAATGCCAGGCTGCCAACGATGAAATCACGGTTGCCGAGGCCGCCGCCATCCATTTCCGCACCACGGCGAATCAAGCCCGTTTTGTGCAAACGCGGCGCGCCCTGGCCGGGGCCAAAGCCGCCGCTGAAGCGCGGCCATTGCTGCAAACCTTGGAGACGATTTTGCAGGATGAAATCCGATTGGCCAGACGACTGCACGCATTGCAGAGCCGCGACTCGCGCCTCGGTTTCGAGGCGTCCAACCATTACTACTATGTTCCGGCGGACTTGGCGGAAAAGGTCTTAAACTGCCGGGATCTCTTGGACCGGTGGCTGCCCGCCCAACGTGCCAAATACTATCAATGAGAGTGTTCTCCGATGACGCAAGTTTTGTTAGTCCGCCAGGAACACGGGACTACGCCCTCAGTCCGCTTTGCCTCGCCATGGCAACGGTGATGCGGACTGAAGTCCGCGCTCCTTCAGCCAGCCGGTTTTGGCCTGGGATGGTTCAACAGCGCGCCACCGCACGGCTCAACTGCAGGATTTCGCCACCGCCTCCCAATAGGCCTGGCAGATTTGATGCACGAGCGGCGACTCGTTGACGGGCTCGCCATCGAGGCTGTTGACCGGCACCACGCCGCAGGAGCTGAGGGTCAGGAAAATGCTGTCCGCCCTCCGCAGCGTCTCGGGTTGGATCACTTTTTTAGCGGTGGGGATTGCCAGCGCCTGGCACAACTCGAGCACCACAGCCCGCGTAATGCCGGGCAAGGCGCCCCGCCCGGTCGGCGTGGCGTAAATCGTGTTTTGACGCACCCAAAAAACATTGGCGCTCGTTGTCTCAACCACTTCGCCGTTGGTGTTTAACATCAGCGCGTCGTCGGCCCCATCCGCTTCGGCTTCCGCTCGAGCGATGACTTGGGCCAGTTTGTTATTGGTCTTGAAGGAAGACAATGGATTGGCCATCGGCAGCCGGAACGATGAGGTCTTCAACTGCCAGGGGGCCGGGTGTCCCGGCTCGATCGTCGGCGCCGGATGCAGTGTCATGACCAGGTTGGGCAATTCTGCGCCTTGGGGAGAGTAGCCTCGTTCGCCCGCGCCGCGCGAGAGAGTGAGCCGCAACATCGCATCCGGCATCTGGTTGAGTTTGACCAATTCCCTGGCGAGCTTGCGCAGTTCTTTGAGCGGAATAGGAAGACGGATTTTGAGAAACTCGGCGCCGCGGGCCAGGCGCTCCAAATGCTGGGCCCAGCGGAAGGGTCTGCCGCCATACACCGGAATCGCTTCGAACAATCCATCGCCGTAAAGAAAACTCCGGTCGAACACGGAGACAACCGCTTGTTCTTCGGGAACGAATTGGCCGTTGAGGAAGACGATCATAGGTGGGAGTCCGTTGGTTTGATGCCGCCTTCAACCGCTTCGCCAAGTGCCACAGGACGAGAAGGTTCGGGCAGGACTGAAATCAATAGCGGGGCGGGGCCCGGCTGCGTGCGGACAGGCCCAGGCCGGCCACGACACTCGAGAGCAGCCAGGAAGCCGCGCGCCTTGGCCAGAGTCTCGTCATACTCGGCTGTGGGCACGGAGTCGGCCACAATGCCGGCACCGACGTGGAAGTAGGCCATCGTTCCCCGGCAAATCGTGGTGCGAATCACAATGCTGAGCTGGCTCTCGCGATTGAAGCCGAGGTAGCCCAGGGCGCCGGTATAGGGACCGCGCGTGATCGGCTCCAGTTCGTCAATGATCTCCATCGCTCGTATTTTCGGCGCCCCTGTCACGCTCCCGCCGGGAAAGCAGGAAGCAAAAGCCGCAAAATGAGTCACGCCCGGCCGCAAGCGGCCATCCACCGTCGAGACGAGATGCTGCACCTGCGGATAACGCTCGAGACGCGCCAATTCCGGCACCTGCACCGAGCCGTATTCGCAGACCCGGCCCAGGTCGTTACGCAGCAAGTCAGTGATCATGACCAGTTCGGCCATTTCCTTGGGGCTGGTTTGCAGTTCGCAAGTGAGCTGCGCGTCGCGGGTCGGATCGGCATCGCGCGGACGAGTCCCTTTGATCGGACGGGTCTGAATGTGCGAACCGCTCAAGCGCAAAAAAAGCTCGGGGGATGACGACGCCACCTGAAACTCGCCGCAATCGAGGTAAGCCGCAAACGGCGCCGGCGACCGTTCCAGCAGGCTGTGGTAGCATTCCCAGCCCTTCCATGCGGTGCGGGCGGCCAACCGTTGCGCAAGATTAACCTGGTAAATATCGCCGGCTCGAATGTAACGCTGAGCGCGCTCGACCATGGCGATGAAACCGGCGCGGGAAAGATTGGAGGTGATGGAAGGCAGTTGAGGACCAAGTGTCGAGAGCCGGGAGTGAGAACTCGTTCGCTCGTCGAGTGGTGCATTCGGCCAACTCATCGCCGCAGCCGACGTGAGCAAGCCCGCTTGAATTGCGGATTGCGGATTGCGGATTGCGGATTGCGGATTCAGCGCCTCCTGGCGTGGGCTGCGGCCAGCCCCATCGGCGGCCTGCGCGTCCGCGCCGGCTGATGAGAGCCGCTCCCGCCAAAAGTCGAGCTGGCGCTGCCGGACAGACTCATCCCGCGAACCATCCACCTCCAGGCCCGTCGAAACAATCCAAGCCTTGCCCAGCCGATGATCAAAAACGACCAGGCTGCCATAAAACCCGACCTGGCAATCGGGCAATTCCAGATCGTTGACCGCGCGCGGCGACAGTTTGGGCTCGACGAAATTCTTGAGATCATATCCCCAATAGCCGAAACAGCCGCCCAGCGGAAAAGGCAGATCGACTTCCTCCAGCAATTCGTAGCGGGCCATTAGACCGTCCAAAACATGCCACGGATTGCCAAACTGAAAATGAACGTCAGCGGCCGAACGCAACTCGCAGCGCGATCCAAAAGAACGCAAGGTCAAAAACGGCCGCGCCGTCACGAGCGAATATCGCGCCTGAGGCGAATCAAACAACGCGCTCCGCAGCAATACAACACCCGGTTCGCCCTGCAATTGCTCGACCAGCGACTCCGGCGAGGGCGGCGGCGTGACTTCCTGGATCAGTGGGCGCATGGTATTTCAGGTTGTCTTGTTGTGGAAGCCAGCTAGTGTCAATCACTAACTCGACATTTCAGAGCCACTTGCAGCCTAAATCCGCAACAACTTCGCCAGCCCCTTCTCCGTCTTGAGCGGGCTGACCAGCGCCAGGTTGGCCCGTTCCGGCCGGAAAAAGTCGCGAGCGACGGCCCGGATGTCTTTGGGTTTCACCTCGCTCAGGCGTTGTTTCACTTCGGCCGCGGGCGTGATTTTCCCATAGCCGAGCAATTGCTCGCCGAGCCACATCATTTGATTCTCGGTATTCTCCAGGCCGAGGTCAATCTGGCCGATGACATAATCGCGAGCCCGGCGCAATTCGGCGAGCGAGGGGGCCGTCCGGGCCAGCGTGCGCAATTCCTTGCCGATCAGTTGCAGCGCTTGCGGGAGCTTGTCTGTATCCAGTCCTGCCGAAACCGCCAGCGCGCCGACATCGTCATAATACGCCAGAGAGCTGCAAATCGAATAAGCCAGCCCATGCTCCTCGCGCACCACCTGGAACAGCCTCGAACTCATGTTTTCACCCAGCAAGGTGCTGAGCAGGCGGAGCGCATAACGGCGTTCGTCATGGCGCGAACAGGTGCGAAGGCCGAGGGCCATCTGCGTTTGCTCGGTCGCTTTGGTGAAGAGGCGGAGACGCGGCTCCTTTTGTTCATTGCTGGCCGGCAGGAATTGCGGGCGTTTGCCCTGCACAAATTTCCGGGCCAGGCGCGAAATGGCTTTGATCACCTGATCGTGTTTCAGATTCCCGGCGGCGGCAAAGAGCGTTCCGCTCGCCACATAATTCTCCCGCTGAAAGCGGACCAAATCGGTCCGCGTCATGGCATCCAGGGTCTGGACGGTGCCCGTCAGGGAACGGCCCAAAGGCTGATTGGGCCAGAGCGTTTCGTTGAGCAGCTCATGCACAAGATGCTGGGGTTGGTCCAGGTACATGGAGAGTTCTTCCTTGATGACGCTGCGTTCCTTGTCGACTTCCGCCGGGTCAAAGGTCGAATTCAGGAACATGTCCGCCAGCACATCCAGCAGCTCGGCAAACCGGTCGTGCCGGGCCTTGGAATAAAAGCAGGTGCATTCCTCCGAGGTAAACGCGTTCAGGTACCCGCCGATGCCTTCGATGTCCTGGGAAATCTGTTTGGCGGAGCGTCGGCGCGTGCCTTTGAACAGCAGGTGTTCGATATAGTGGGCAATGCCGCTCAGTTCGCCCGGTTCGTAGCGCCCGCCCACCCCCACCCAGATGCCCAGGCTGATGCTGGCCATGTGCGGCATCTCGGCCGTGGCGATGGTCAAACCTGTTTTGTGCCGGGAGATGCGATACATGTTTAAGCAAAGGCTTGCGGCACTTCTTCGGGCGGCCCCACCCGGCGCATATAATCGAGAATGATCTCGATGGCCTCGTCCGGATCGTCCGTCACCGTGAAAAGGTCGAGGTCGCCCGGACTGATGAAAGCCGGTTTTTCCACACTCAATTTCAACCACTTGATCAGCCCCGCCCAATATTTCTTCCCGAAAAGAACCAGCGGATAGCGCGAGATGCGATGCGTTTGCACCAGCGTCAGGATTTCAAAGAATTCGTCCAAAGTGCCAAAGCCGCCCGGCATGAAGACGAAGCCGACGCTGTACTTCACGAAACAGACTTTGCGCGAAAAAAAGTAATGAAAGTGAATGGGGATGTTGGCGTAACGGTTGCCCGTTTGTTCGGAGGGCAGCTCGATATTGAGTCCGACCGATTTGCCCTTGCCTTCCGCGGCCCCGCGATTGGCCGCCTCCATAATGCCAGGTCCGCCGCCGGTAATGACGGCCAACTGATGCTTGGCCAGGCCTTTAGCCAGGGTCACCGCCGCTCGGTAATAAGGGTCGGCGGAGGGAGTCCGGGCCGACCCGAAGATCGTCACCGCCGGACCGATCTGGGACAGGGTCTCGAACGAATCCACAAACTCAGCCATGATGCGGAAAATGCGCCAGGGATCTTCTCGAATGAAGCCAAAGGTTGTGTTGTTCATGCGTTGAGCTTAGACGGGAACCGGGGCCGACACAAGCGTCGCTTGGTTTCTGGCACAGGAAGTCTTGACCGGCGCGCTAAAATCAGATTCACTTTCCCCAGGCAGTCGCATGGCAACACGCTATAATAACTCTTAACTTATTGAACTATGGCTCAAAATTGTTTTCATCCCAGCATCGAAGGCGCCCAGCATGGCGCAAA
>CAYIIH010000011.1:0-1884 GCA_964363225.1 uncultured Verrucomicrobiota bacterium
GGATCGTCGCCGTATTGCCCGAAGCCAGGCCGGCGGCCAGAACCGTGCGAATGCTATTGATGCCGGTGTCGCCGTCACCTTGGCCGCGGACATGCAGGCATCGGCTGCCGCCGGCAGCGCCGGTACCTTCGACGGCGGACGTGCTGTGGTTGCCGAAGAAGCTCCAGCCGGTGGCGCCGGGCAATGTGCCGGTTTCAAAGCCGTTGTTGCTCACGAGGTTCGTGCTGCCCGGCTTGAATACTTCCACATCATCAATCAGGCATTCACCCGCCCCAAGCATCCCGATGTGCAGCCGGTTGGCCGGGAACGATCCATTGCCGTTGTCGAGCCGGCCGGTGAACTCGATGGTCCTCCACTCCGCTTTTTGCGTTTCATCGCTGTCGGCCCAGTTCGCGGCGCGCCACGGGTCCGCATTGGGATCGAGCAATTCGAGGCTGGAGCCGCCTCCATCCGCCCATTGGCCCCAACGCCCGCCCTGTGAGTAAGTCACCTCAGCGACGACAATGTGAATGGTGTTGGTCAGCAGATCGCCCAGTTCGTTCGTGCTGATGATTGTGTCCGGTTTGGTGAGGGCAAAGTGCTCGCCGGCGTTGCCCAGCGAACCATTGAAGTTGCCAAACGTGTGGCCGGCGTCAAGCTGCGGGTAATTCGCCAGCAGACGCGGTGTGTTCTTGGCGACCACCAGGTAAGCCCCCGGCGCCAGCGTGGCCTTGGCCGAAAACTCAAAATCAATGCCGTCCGTGAATCGCCAACCGGCCAGGTCCAGCGTGTTCGCGCTCCGATTGTGAAGCTCCACATACTCGTCATTGTCATCACCGGAAATGGGATTGTACATGATTTCGTTGATCACAATGTCCTCGCTCCGCCAGGGGGCATTGGCCGCCCCGGGCGTGGGGTCGGCCAGGCGGCGGATCGTCGGCGCGCCGTCGGGTGAGCGCCCGGAAGCGATGCCGTTTTCCTGGTCGCCGTACCGGATGGCATCGAGCACGCGGCTGGCATTCCTGCCGACAAGATAAATCGTTTCACCGTTGGCGCTCAGGGCAAATCCAAGCTGATTCTGGTCGAAGGAAAGAAAGCCGCGGGCGGGAATCGTCGTGTTGTCAGGAATGCGGAATTTGTTGGTCGCGGCATCGTCCGTGAGCCAGCAACCGGAAAGGTCCACCGCGCTGTTCGAGTGATTGTAAAGCTCAATGAAATCGAATTGGGGATCGTCCGTGTGCGCGAGGAATTCGTTGATGACCACGTTCTGTTGCGGGGTCGGATAAGCGGCATCGAGTCCTCCCGGCGAGCCGCCAATGAGTTCACTGGCAGCCCAAGCGCGCACTTGGTTCTCGCCGTAACTGGGACGGGCCAGCACGAGCGAGTGGCCGGCGCCGTCCGCCGCCGCCGGCCAAGGCGGGTTGTCGGAATAATCCACTTCCAGGCGGATGGCATCGGTATTGTTCCGCAATCGAACAGTCCCGGCGTCATTGGGCAGGGCGTTGGTGTAGGGGCCGAGGACATTGGTGATGCCATAGACGGCTTTGAGATCGTCCGGCGCGGCGGCGATCGCCACAAATTCTCCCGCCTGCAGTTTGAAGCCGTCCGGGAATTTGAAATCGATGTCACCGCTCAGACGCCAGCCCGTGAGGTCTTCAAAGATGGAGCGGGCGTTGTAAATCTCCACGAACTCCAGGTTGCGGCCATCGGCCCGATCCGGCGGATGATACATGATTTCGCTGAGGATCAAGCCGGTCAAGCGGCTGGAGGGCCCCAGCGGTTCACGGGTCGGGATGAATGTGCCGACAGCGCTGCTTACGGTCGGCGCAACGTCGCGAAATTGCGCCGTCGCGGTTTGGTTGGTTACTTAGCGGCAGATAGGAAGAGCGTCGTGGTTGGAAAAAA
>CAYIIH010000011.1:1894-50095 GCA_964363225.1 uncultured Verrucomicrobiota bacterium
GCCAGCCCGAAGTAAAGCGTGTTCGTCAGACTGGTAATGTTGGTCGAGCCGAGCTGGACCCAGGTCCGGCCATCCAGGCTCGCGAAACCAGCGAGAGTGGCGCCCGACCGCCGCAGGCGGAGCCACGTTTGCGGATAATTGACAGGAAAACCACCCGGCGGGGCTGCGACCGCCGTAGCCGCAGAAACCGCGTTGCGCGCTTCAAAGAAGCAGCCAAGCTGCGGCGAGGAGGCAAAGACGGCGCCAAAGCGGGCGTTGGCGTCCAGGGTCTCGCGGGCCATCAAGCCGGCATGCAAATAGGGATCGCTGACCGTCACCCCGGCCAGACGGGTTTGCATGTCGAAATCCCCTGTTTTTTGCTGGTAAGAGAAATGGAATTGGTCGCTGGTGCCGCCGATATCTCTGCCGGCTGCGGTGACGTCCAAGCCGCCGGGCGCAGGCTGGTTCGAGCCGGCCAAGACCGGCGAGCCGATGTCTTTCGGGGCAAATTCCATGGTGGTGAACGGCACAGTCGAGTCGGGCGGAATGGGATTGGGCGTGCTTGACCGGTCGGTGACGTTGTTGACGGTGACCGTATAGCTTGTGCCGAAAGCGAGCAGGGACGTGGTCAACAACACCGTCTGGCCGTCAGCGCCGAAGGCAGCCGCCGTGACCGAGGCGCCTCCGTTGATGCGGTAGTTGGCCGGGTTGGTCGCGCCGGGAGCCGCCATCGGTTCGCTGAAGATCAAACGAACCGTGGTGGTCCCGAGATTCAGCGCGGAGACCAGCGTCGGGGGTGCCGCGTCAGGGAGAACGGTGAGCGTGGCGGCGGTTGAATTCGTGGAGCCCAGGTTGTTGGTGAGAATAGCGTTGAAGCGGGCGCCATTATCGGCCATCGTCACCGGGCCGAAACTCAGGATCGAAGCGGACACACCGAGGATTTCGCTGTCGTTCCGGAACCATCGGTAGCTGATGAGATCGAGGTTTTGGACCTTGATCTCGAAAGCAGCGACTTGGCCTTCCGTGACGGTGGCATTTGTCGGCTGCTGGGCAATGATGGGCGGAGTGAACGAAGTGCCAAAAGGCATCAGATATGTGGCTGGAATCGGACCTTCATCGAGGCCGTCGGGACGCAGCCAGCGCACGGCCAGGTTGTCGCCTCCCGTCCCTTCCTTTTGCAGGGCGGCCACGTAATAAGCTCTGCCGGCCTCGAGACGGATGGCGACCGATTGCTGGTTGACCTCCTTGCCCCATTCGCGGGGAGAAGTCCAGCCGTTGACCGTGGCGATCAGGCGCCGGTTGGCCGGCTTGTCATCGGTGCTCAGCCAAAGCTGGCCATTATCGTCGCTGGCAATCCAAAACGTGTAATTGCCCGTCAGCGGGGGCGCGATGTAACCATGCATCCGTTGCCCGTAGGCTTCATCAACGTCCGTCGGAGCTTCGAAGAAATCCGTCACGAAATTAGTCAGCGTGGGGTTGTTCGGGTAAATCGTAGCGTTGGTCAGATCGCTGATGGCGTTGCCGGGGAGGCCTTGGAAGACCTCGCGCAAAATCGAGCCGGCTTGGGCAGTTCCCGCCGTCAATGCCAGCACGCCCGCCGCCAACACACAGACGGCGGGGGCAAACCGTCCACCCAAAAACAACCGGCCTACCAAGTCTTTGGGTAGCACCTGCGTCGCGCGGGTGGCCAGTCGCCCACCCAGAAACAAACGGCGCATCAGAGAAAGGAATGGGCCAGCCCGGTCAATCCATGCCGGCCGTGATTTCTGATACGCAATGGTGATTCTCATAAATGTCAAAATTGGGCCGGCACGGACACGATCAAACTGGGGCCAACTCGGATGCGGAAGTCTTTTTGGGTGATTTCTATTTTGGTCAATAACATGCCGGCCAGCCTGCAACAGGAAGCAAATCGCAAGCCAGTCCCACAACGCGGAAGCTCGTGATCGCACGCGGTTGTTTTGCCGGCCACGCTGCGCAACTGCTTTGCACTATGCGACTTCCGATTGTAAGTCCACCCGAATCTTACCATCGCAGTTCCCCAGTTCGCCTTTCCTGCCGCCCAAAGCTCTTGGCCGGCTGGCTTGAGGCAAGCGGTTCTTCGGGCCGTTGACAAGGAAAACCGGCGAGGATTAGCTCCTGCCGTGATGCGAAGCGCTGTGGCCGACGACTACCAGCTCGTTCTAGCCGTCATCCTCGGCAGCGGGAGTCGCACGCCCGCCGAGGACGACGTGGAGGACGAGGACGAATCCCTGCCCACAGCGATAGGTTCATGGCTAACTCCAATAAGAACTGTCCGCCAGCGTAGCGCGGGTGCGCCGGTCCACTTCGTCATAATCGTAGCTCCACGAGGACAGCACCGCTCCGGCTGTGCCCAGTCGGGTCTGCGTGCTCCGCAGCCGGTAGCCGTACTCCCAGCCTTTGCTGGTGGTCACGACACGGGTGGAACCGTTGTTGAAAGCCACGGTGCTGATCTGGTCCGAGTTGGGCAGGTAACTGTAGGTCGCTGCGTTGTCGATGCCGCCCATCGACCGCCTGACCTCCGCAGGGCGCCCCGAAGCCGGGTCGAAGCTGTATTCGGTGAACAGGTCGGTGCTTCCGTTTGCGCCCCCCAAGTCCGCGGCCACACGGTCCCGGCCGTAAAGCGAATGGATTCGATTGGTGAGGGTGACACCATAAAATGGGCTGTCCCCCTCGAAGGTCTCGGACAGCAAATCGCCGTCTTCATCATAAGCGAACGTGCGCGTGCCAAAGCCATCGGTCACCTGGATCGGCCGGCCCGGCGAGGTGTAGCCGGCGACCATGCCGGAATGCGTGCCATCCGAGTAATCCTGGCGCAGAATGTCGCCAAAGACGCTGAACTGGTTCGTGACGGTGGTGCCGCGCGCCCAGGTGCGGGTCAGGAGAGTGCCCACTTTATCATAAACATTGGTGTAGCCTCGGCTGGCGGCGTCGCGCTTCCAGAGGAGCAATCCGGTGGCCGGATGGTACTGCCAGGTGGTGACGTCGGGATTTGCGCCGCCCGGCCAAGGATAGCTCGCCCAATTGGCGCCGTCGCGGAAGGTGCGCAATTCGGTCAACTCCCCGTAAGCCGGATCGTAAACCCGTTCTTCCGGATAGGGGACGTTGCCCCAGGTGTGGACAAGCTGGCCGCACGCGTTGTAATCGTAATAGGTGATCTTGAGATTGGGGTCGGTGCGGCTCTTGACCTGGCCGGCATTGGCTTCACTGGCCGTGTAATAAGCGAAACGGGTCACTCTTTGGGCCGCATTGGTCGTGGCTTCAACCCAGCCGGCGCTGTTGTAGGCCTGGCCAATGGTGTAGCCGAGCGGGTCTCGGACGTAGGTGGGCCGCCGCAGACCATCATAGAGTAGTAGGAAGGCGCGCTGATCGATTCGGAGTTGAGCGATTCCAGCAGGCCGTTGATGTTGACGGCATTGATATTGATCGTCGAGGCCGGAGTGTTCGTCACGGTGGTGACCTGCTTGGCTGCCCGGTTCAGCGTGGCGATGACGGTGGTCACGTTGCCATCCGGGTCCGTGAGGGTCGCGTCCATCAAGGTTGTGGCCGAGGTGAAGCCGTTCAGGCGCGCCCGGGCCACATTGGTCCGATAGAGGCTGGCCCAGGTCTCGAGCCACTCGTAAGTCGTTTGGAACCAATGGACACCATCATACTCCAGCAGAGTATCGGAGTTCAGACTGCGTACTTGGCTGGTGCCAAATCCCCAGCGGTAAGTGGCGGCATTGGCATAGCCGTAGAGCCAGGAAGACTTCTGCTCGTACAAGTAGTCGATCTCTCCATTGCTGACCAGGGCCGGGATGTTGAGTGTCTCGATGAAGCGACAGTCCTCGGGGACGAAACTGCGCGTGATCTCGATGGGCGGCTCGCTGCCGGAGAGGACAAAAGCCGGCCGGCGTTCGGCGCCCACCTCGCCAAATTCCGTAATGGCCTTCTCCGTCCAACGCGGCGATCCGTCGGAGCCAGCGTAAATGCGCTCGACGCTGGTGCCCGGATTTTCAGGGTAGGCGGTGAAATCGACGGAATAATCGTGGAACTCCGGAAGGACCGCCGTGCCGGTGATGCTTTTGAGGCGGCCGTCAAAGTGCCGAGTGGTGATCCGCGTCAATCCGCCAGGGAGGTTCTCGGTGACCGTGCGCGTATCGGAACTGTAGCCGTAAGCTGTTGTGATGCCGTCGAACTGAGTCTGCGAGGTCAGGCGTCCGGCCAGATCATAAGCCAGCGAGCGGGTCAGGGAGAGGGTGCCATCGGTGACCTGTTCTTGCACAAGCCAACTGGCAGCATTAAAGACGCGGTTGGTGCTGAGGTTGGGCTGCGCCGGATAAAGGCCCTGAGCAGGCACGCCGGCGCGGGTGATGTTGATGAGCCGTTTTACGGAATCGTAGGCATAGTTGAAGCGTTCACCCAACTCGTTGATCTCGAAAGCCTTCAACTCGGTATCATTTCCGGCGGCATCCCGCCAACTCGCCTCGTAAACGACGCGGTAAATATTCGTGTTCGAGGCATCAATCCAGACCTCGTTGGTGAGATGGCCAAGGCTGTCGAATTTGCGGACGCGGTTTTCGATAGGGGTGAAGACCGGTACTTCCGGCGGGGTAGTGCCCTGGGGCGGGTCTGGCAATTGGATCCCCGACATGCCCAAGAGCCTTGTGTACACCGGGTTACCCGCTTGAGCTACGGTCAACTCCTGGACCGATTTCCCCAGAATGCAGGCCAAGTGCTCCACGATCGCGGTTTCAGTCCAAAGTTGCTCCACGATGTAGGTGGAGTTGGTGTAGGGACCGCCCCAGGCGGGCGTTGAGAATGCCTCCAAACCACTGGTCTTGATTTTCAGGAAATCCGTACCCGAGTTGTCATTGACGGTAAACTGTTGCGCATTCCAGTCGAAAAAGCCCAGGGCATATTCAAAAACATCTTTCTCAGCCGAGGCACTGGAGTGATAGAAAAGCAGGTCGTTCAGCCAACTGCCTGTCATCCGACACCGGCCGTCCTCACTGATTTTCGTACGCCTTAAGGGACCGGGTACGCCTCGCAGACGCATTTCCCTTGCGTAATAATGCGACCGCTCTTCCGCCTGATAATAATCGCCATCCGCCGCGGCCTCAGAAGAAAGAATGGCGGCCACACCGCCGCTGTCAAAGACCAGGTCATACGCTTCATGACTGTAATGGCCCCAGACCGCGGCTGGCCATCGGGTGCTCTCATGGACCACAACCGTTTGAAGTGTGGCCGCCGTGGGGTCGATCGGGCCGCCTTCCCAGGGCCGGACTCGAATCTCAGTAGGGATGGCGAGAACGCCATGGTACTCACTGTAATTGCCGAACGGCCAATCATCGCACTCGTAACCGTCCGGATAAAAGAACAACTCCCAACGGCCGCCCGGGAACCAACGCTGGTTTAGTTTTCCGTAAACGGTCTCCTGCTCAGGAGCCTCATAATAAACGAACGAATTCGTCAAAGCATTCCCAGGATTGTCCGGATTCGAGACCACATTGGTCAGTTCCCAACCCCAGGGGTACTGCCGGTATTTTTCGATGGCTTTGTAAAGGGTGCTGGTTGTGGATCGGATTTCGACCGTCTCCTGGCGCAGGCTGCCATCGATGTCCACCGTGCGCTTTTCGGTCCGTTGCTGGTTCCCAGTGCCGTAGTCAGTCAAGGTCCACAGGCGAGTGGCTGAGTCATAGGAAATCTCGCTCGTGTAGGTTCTGGAGGCGGGCCGTTCCTCAATGATTTGGAAGCGGTTATACGTCCCGAAGGAATTCGGATTTCGAATGCGCCAAGTGACAAAAGGGGTGTCGTTCAAAATCGAGTAGAAACCGCCGCCGTTGGTCGTGCTGCTGACATTCGCGAGAATGTAAAACTTCAGAACGCACTCCTGAGTCGGTGAAGTCGTGCTTTGAATGTCGGCCAAAGCCTGCGGAGCACGGATTTGCCGAAGAGAGCCGCTGGCATTCGTGAGGACGTGGAGTTCGCTGGTGTTGGTGCTCCGGGCGGTAAAGGACAGGGCAGTTCCGTTGAACAGGCTCTCTGTAATCCTGGGTTCATTCAGGCGGACCTTGCCCGCAGACATCAAGTTGCGCAGGCGGCCCAGGCTGACGGCCCAACGGAACGCGCCGCTCGACGGATCGGTGGAGCGCCCCGGCCCGATCTGAGCCCATTCCCCATCTCCGGGTCCCGTTTCCGTGTCCTGATTCTCATCCCGGCTCCAATTCTCCTCGTAGGCCATCAGGCTGGCCGGTCGAAAGCCACGGTCCGGGCGCACTTCCAAAAACAAGTTTGTCGTGTTGTTGCCGGCCGGAAAAGAGATCAACAACGATTCATTATCTTCAATCTCCTCACTATTCACAAACACCTTGTACGGGCGCGGTATGGAGGCCGCGCCACGTTTGGCGAGGAGATAGCGAGGGTTGAATGATTTAGCGGGAGGAGCTTGAAACACCGAATCGTTCTCCAGTTTCTCCAGACGTAAAAAGGGCGGGAATCCCGATGGGGAGTAAAAAACACCAATTACTGCTCAGGCCGCAGGATAGAAGACACCTTTCCCTTTCCGGAATTGCCGCAAGAAAGCGCAAAAAGCGCAAGAGTCGGGGCTTTTGCGTCTTCTTGTGCCTTTTTGTGGCTATGCATTCCGTAGTCCATCCTGCGGCCTGCTCAGTATGACGCCCAACTGGGTCACCGTTTAGGCGCCCGTCGCTTCGTGGTGGTCGGGGGCACCACTGGCCGCACCAGGTGTAACTCGCCCCGGTCGAGCAGTTCCCAGTGCACCGTTTCGCCGGGTTCCAACCCGATTGCCGCCGCCAGCGCCAGCGGAAAGCTCACATAAAAACGGGGCTGTTGTCCCTGGGAACGGCTGGCCTGAACTCGGACCGGATAGGTGGTGCTCATACATTTCTTTGCGTTTCTTTCACTGGACAAAGATGGATTATACTCCATCTTATTCCCGTGTCCAATTTAATCCCTTTTACCCAGCCTCTCCCGCCCCGCCTGCCGACCATCGAAGGCAATGTCGATTACCGGGAGTTCCAGCACCAACTCCAACGCATCGATTTCCTGCTGCGCGCCAGCCACGTGGAAACCCAGTTCATCACTTTAAGCGTGGCCCGCTGGCTCGCCCAAAAGTCCACCCCTGACTCCGTGATTAATCCCAAACAACAGGTCCGATTTCAAGCCCACTCCCGGTGCGCGCTCCGCTGCAATATTCTCCGCACCCTCTTGCAACTGGGCTACCGCAAACTGGCGGTGCGCCTCGCCGACAGCCCCCTCTTGCAACGGTTCTGCGGCCTCAGCCGGATGGACAAAATAACCGTGCCCAGCAAAAGCACCTTGCACCGCTACGAAACCTGGCTGCCGGAAGATCAGATGCGTCCGCTCATCCAACAACTGCTGCGGAAAGGCCGGGACCAGGCCCCCGCCTTGCGGCTCGACGAGCCCTTGGACCTGGAGGCCGCCTTTCTGGATTGCACCTGCGTCAAGGCCCACATCCACTTCCCGGTGGACTGGGTGCTGTTGCGCGACGCCACCCGCACGCTCATGCAAGCGACAAACTTGATTCGGGAGCAGGGACTCAAACACCGGATGGCCGAGCCGGCCCAGTTTGTCAAACGGATGAATCAACTGTGCATCAAAATGACCCAGGCCGCCCGCCGGCCGGACAGTAAAAAACAACGCAAAAAGGTGCTGCGGGAAATGAAACGCCTGACCCAGGTGGTGCGCGCCCATGCCCAACGCTACCGCGGCTTGCTCGACCAGCAGTGGGAGCAAACCGACTGGAGCCGCCCGCAAGCCGAGCAGGTGCTGCGGCGCTTGGACAATGTCCTGACCCAATTGCCCGCCGCCCTGCACCAGGCCCATGAGCGGATTATTGGCGAGCGGCGGGTGCAGAACCCAGACAAAATTCTCAGCCTCTACGAGCCGGACGTTCAGATCGTGGTGCGGCACAAGGCCGGCGCGGACGTGGAGTTTGGCCATGACCTGCTCTTGGCCGAGAGCGTGCAGGGATTGATTCTGGACTGGGAACTGTTTGCCGACCGCGTGCCCGCCGATCCGAGCCTGATCAAGCCCTGTGTGCAGAGGATCGAAAAGGGACTGAAGCAAAAGCTCCACGGGCTGGGCTCGGACCGGGGCTTTGACAGTGCCGCCAACCGGCAGTGGCTGGGCCAGAAGAAAATCTTCAATGGGATGTGTCCCCGTTCGCCAGAGAATCTGTAAGCGGGTACCAGTTCTTGATATTGACAACTGCCACACGTTGCAGCCGACCGCGCTCGTGCATGAGGCGTGGCTGCGCTCAGGCCGGCGCGGAGCAGCAGACCTGTCGGACCGCGCCCACTTCCTTGCCATCGAAGCCGCTGCTTGCAGCCAGGACGCTTCGCCGGTAAGATGCCCAACGTGAAGCTGCTGTTTGAGAATCTCCCGACGAGCCTCGCACCCCAGCGCGAGACGCTGGCCCGCTGCCTGGAAGCGATGAACCAAGTGATGCCGTTGCGCGCCGTTTATCTGTTCGGCTCGCACGCGCGCGGGGACGCCCGCCCCGACAGCGACGTGGACTTGTGCATCGTCGCCGACGGGGCGGAGAGGCAGTTGGAGGCCGCGCAGCGTTTTTGCCGCGAGATGCGGCCCATCCCGTCCAAGCCGTCATTCACCTTGGTTCCGATCACGCCCACCCGGCTTGGGGAGAAGAAAGCGGTGGGCGACCATTTTTTCCGAACCGTTTTGGCAGAAGGAGTGATGCTTGCCGCGCAAGACTGATTCCCACGCCCCCGCCGACTGGCTTTACATCGCGGCGTCCGACATGGACCTGGTGCGTCTGGCCGCGGAGCGGGAAATCAGTTTTGCCGCCGCCCGCAGCAAGCTGGCGGAGATTCTGGAAAAGATTCTGAAAGCCGAGTTGTTGCGTCTGGGTTGGACGCTCGAAAAGACCCACGATCTGAACCGCCTGCTGCAAAGCCTCGTCGAGCGCAAGAGCGACCTCGTGCCCAGCGTCGAACCGCTCTGCGATGCGCTGGTGCAAGTGTATTTCACCGACCGCTACCCCGGTTTCGATCTCGAGGATCCCGACTGGCCCCGGTTGCGCACGCAAGTCGAGCAGGTGACGGCGTTGCTCCAGTCAGTGAAATCCCGCCTGCCCGCGTAGGTCATGAGCGACGTCACGCGCATACTTGAGGCAGCTCATCAAGGCGGTCCCAAGGCCGCCGATCAATTGCTGCCGTTGGTTTACAAGGAGTTGCGCCGACTCGCCGCCCACAAAATGTCCTGCGAAGCGCCGGGCCAAACGCTCCAAGCCACCGCGCTGGTGCATGAGGCCTGGCTGCGCCTGGCGGGGGCTGATGATGCGAAATTCGAAGGCCGGGCTCATTTTTTCGCCGCGGCCGCCGAAGCGATGCGCCAGATTCTAATCGACCGCGCCCGCCGCAAGAAGTCGCTCAAACGCGGAGGCGGCGCGCAGAAGTTGGACCTGGATCAAGTGGACGTCGCCACCCGCGCCGATGAGGAGACCCTTCTGCTCATCAACGAAGCCTTGGAGAAACTGGCGCGAGAAGACGCGCGGGCCGCCGAATTGACCAAACTCCGCTTCTTCGTGGGATTGACCCATGAAGAGGCGGCTTGGGCCTTGGGCATCTCCGAGCGGTCGGCCAAGCGCTATTGGACTTTTGCCCGCGCCTGGCTTTACCGGGAAATCTCAGCCCAAACTCAGGGTTAGAACGAAAAAAGTTCTCGTGGCCTGGCCCTTTTTGGCTTCCGATTGCGCATTATTCATTGAAGCCCCAATGGGCCGGAAAAAACCTATGAACACATCGAACAACTCGCCGCGCACCATTTTCAATGAAGCGTTGGAGATCGAAGGCGCCCGGCAGCGGGCCGAATACCTCGCCAAAGTGTGCGGCTCGGATGCGGCCTTGCGGCAAAAAATCGAAGAGCTCATCGCAGCGGATGCGGCGGCGGGCGGTTTTCTGGAGTCCCGGGGCCAGCCCTCACCGGACCTCACGACTGTTCTTGGCGCCGATCTCACCGAGAAACCGGGTGATCGCATCGGGCGCTACAAACTGCTTCAGCAAATCGGCGAAGGGGGCTGCGGAGTCGTCTATATGGCAGAGCAGGAGGAACCGGTGCGCCGCCGCGTGGCCCTCAAGGTCATCAAGCTGGGCATGGACACCAAAAACGTCGTCGCCCGCTTCGAGGCCGAGCGTCAGGCGCTGGCGCTCATGGACCACCCAAACATTGCCAAGGTCCTGGACGCCGGAGCCACCGAGACCGGCCGGCCCTTCTTTGTCATGGAACTGGTCAAGGGCATCAAAATCACCAAGTACTGCGACCAAAACAACCTGCCCACGCCCGAGCGGTTGAAGCTGTTTGGCCAAGTCTGCCACGCCGTCCAGCACGCCCATCAGAAAGGGATCATTCACCGGGACATCAAGCCATCGAACATCCTGGTCACGCTTTACGACGGGGTGCCGACTCCGAAGGTTATTGATTTTGGCATTGCCAAGGCCACGCAACAACCGCTGACGAACAAGACCCTGTTTACGGCCTTCGAGCAGTTCATGGGAACGCCCGCCTACATGAGCCCGGAACAAGCGGAGATGAGCGCTCTGGACATCGACACTCGCAGCGACATCTATTCGCTGGGAGTGTTGCTGTATGAGCTCCTGACCGGCCAGACACCGTTCGATACGAAGGACCTGCTGCGGGCGGGTCTGGATGAAATCCGGCGGGTTATCCGGGAAGAGGAACCGGCCCGGCCATCAACGCGTTTGAGCACGATGATGGCTGCCGACTTGGCGGAGGTCGCCAGACAGCGCCAAGCGGATCCGGCCAGGCTGACAAAGCTCCTGCGTGGCGATCTTGACTGGATCGTAATGAAGGCACTGGAGAAAGACCGGTCGCGGCGCTACGAAACGGCCAACGGCCTGGCCATGGATGTTCAGCGATACCTGACGGACGAACCGGTGCTGGCTCGGCCACCGAGCAGCCTTTACCGGTTCCAGAAAATGGTCCGGCGCAACAAGCTTCCTATTGCCGTCGCGAGCGCGGTGATTGCCACCTTGGTCATCATCACGATTCTCTTGCGCGTCAAAGTGGTGCCTGTCGTCGCTGCCCTCTACTCAGGCAGGGGGCTCAAATTGCCCGCGTCCGTGCAATTCGTGATCCACGTGATCGACTTCATGCAAGATTGGTTCCTCTGGATCGCGCTGGCGGGAGTCGCCGCAGCTTACGTTTTTTGGATGAGAAGAAAGTAGTGCTTGCTGGCAATGTGGAGCGCCGCTCAAGCGGGTCGAATCCCTGCTCTTTCTCCACCAGCGAATGGTCAGGACGGGGCTCTGTGACTTGTGGGAAAAGAGCAGCTTCAGTCCGCACTCTTAGCCGCGCACACAACTTCGGGAAGCGTGCGGTGTCCTGAGTTCCAGCTCAAAATGCTTGTTTTTTCCGGGGAACAGGGGTACAAGCTTTTTGCGTCGGCTGTCTTTGCAGCCGCGATAGATCTCAAACAACGCTTGATCCGTAAGAATGGTTTGGCACTTACATGCCCCTGGCCTGCAAGAATGCTGTGGCACTGCCTCGTCAGATTTTGCCGCGGTCGTCTGTTCCATTTCTGGACACAGATGTCGCGGAGAAAGGACGCCGGGGCTGAGCGGACCGTGGCTCCGGTTGCTGAATTCGTGCCAGTTTGAGACAACTCACACCCCGACCGTCCCATTCCACAACATTTGCGCGGCGTTTCTTAAGCCTCTTGGGCGTGGCATCGCCGTTGCTAAGCTGGCGTGAACATGACCCGTCCAACATCAGTGTCCTGGCTTTGTCTTCTGCTCCTGTTTTCGTCGCTCGCGGCGCCGTTGTCCGCGGTGACCTTGAGCGACCTGCGCAGTGATGCCCAATTGACCCCTCAACGTTTCGCAGGGTATTTCGCCAATTTCAGATACAAGTTTCATGCTGAGGTGCAGCTAGCCGAAGCGTTCTTAGCCACCCAATCTGGGGATTGCGACGATTTTGCCACACTGGCCGCCGAAATTCTGCGAGAGAAGGGCTATACCACGCGACTGGTCGCGGTGCGGATGAGCACGCAAGTGCACGTGGTCTGCTATGTGGAGGAGACAAGAAGCTTTCTGGACTACAATAACCGCATCTATCTTCTGCGGACGGCGTCATCCAGTGGTTCGATTCGGGATATTGCCCGCCAGGTGGCCAAGTCGTTCGAGGCCGAGTGGACTTCCGCCTCTGAATTCACTTTCCGGAATGGCGCAAGAAGATTGGGGAGCACCATTCGGGAAGCAGATCACTCCGCCGCAACGCCCGTCCGATTGGCCAGGCTGGCTGCCTCGGAGCCACCCATGACCTTTTGACTGGCAACCAGACCATGAACTCAAACGCCAAGAGAATTATACCAATCCGGTAGGTCAATTTGCGCCCGGCCAAGTCCATTATTGTTATTCCCATCCACTTTTCCGGCGGAGCTTATCCGATCCAATTCGCCCCTGAATTGAAGCGGGACTTCCAGCCGGTAGGAGCAGCTAGCGCCCGCCGTTAAAGGTCCGGCGTGGGTGGCCTGTCAAAAACGATCCCAGGCAGGCCGATGGGTTTGAGGAGGAGCCGCTGAGTTTCCGGCAAAGTTAAGGAAAGACAAAGTTGGTTTCTTATGTTATCACTGGTTTGTGTTCAGCTTCAATGCTGCAGACTCCGCCCGGGGGTGGACGTGCTGAGGTTGCGACTGAAAGATAAATCGTGAATAGCATGGGATTTAATTTCTACTTTCCTTACGAGTATCTTAAGGCGGCCCTGGTTGTTTCCCTGCTCAGTGTTTGGGTTTTGGTCGGGCTTTTCTATTACCTGAATCGCTATACCAAGCGGCGTTATTTCACCATCTGGACGGCCGCCTGGCTGTTTTATGCCTTGTGGCTGACCCTCTGCATCAGCCTGCCGGATGTTTCGCAAAACGCTTTCCTCCTGATGCTGAAGCAATGGTGCGTGGGCCTCTCGGCTGTGTTCTTGCTGTGGGGGGCCGCCCGATTTCTTAAACTCAAAACCTCCCAGCGTTTGTTTGGGTTCTTCATGGCGTTCTTGTTTGTGTGGAGTTATATCGGCGCCTTTCATTTGGAGGATTTGCTTTGGGTCCAGCTTCCGATTTTCAGTTTGATCGGCTTGGCCAGTGTTTTGACGGCCTGGTGTTTTTTCCGGATGCGGAACCGCCGCGAGTACATGGGCGCGGGATTGCTGGCGTTCGGATTCTTGCTGTGGGGCTTGTACCTTTCGAGTTATCCCTTGCTGCAACGCTCGGAGCAACTGATCAGTTCCGGTTTTTTCATTTCGGCCGTGCTGCAATTGTTTATTGCCGTCAGCATGATCGTGCTGGTGCTGGAGGAAGTGCGCAACACGAACCAATTGGTCCTGCGGCAGATTCAAACGCAGAAAGGCGAGTCGGCCCAATTGCGTTCGAGAGTCGTGTCCACCGAGGAACGCTATCGGAGCCTGTTTGATCAAGCCAGCGAAGGAATTGTCATTGCGGCGGCCGAAGACCTGCGCATCCTGGAATTGAACCAGACCGCCCAGCGGTTGCTGGGCATTGGCGACAGTGACCCGACGCAGCAGACTCTGAACACTTTTTGCCAGGTCAAAGCCCAGGCCCAGCCTTCGCCCGCCAGCGGCCAGGATTGGTTTGGCGTGGTTTGCCGGCAGCGCCAGGTCAATCTGGTCCGGCGTGACGGCGGGGCGACGCCGGCCGAAGTGGACGGAGCGCCGATCCATTTTGAAGGCCAGCCGGCTTTCCAGTTCTTTATTCGCGAAATGACCGAACACGCCCGCCTGGAGCAGCAACTGCGTCAGGCCGAAAAACTTTCCGCCTTGGGACGCCTGATATCCGGCATTGCCCATGAACTGAACAATCCATTGGCGGTCATCAAGGGCTACCTGGAGTTGATTCTCTCGCGCCATGAATTAAACGTCCAAACCCGCGCCGACCTGGAAAAAGTGGCCCATGAGAGCCATCGCGCCGCCAAACTGGTCAGCAATTTTCTTTCCTTCGCCCGGGAACAGCCCGTGCATCGGCAGAAGACCGATATCAATGCGCTGATCCGCCGGGTGACGGAGTTGCGTCAATTCGATTTGCGGGGGGCGGGAGCCACCATCACGCTGGACCTCGATTCGGCGCTGCCACCGACCCAGGCGGATCCTGACCAGATCGAGCAAGTTCTGGTCAACCTGGTGAACAATGCGCTGCATGCCTTGGCTAATTCCTCCCCACCCGGCCACCTGAGAATATCGACCCGGAACAAGGGCAAATTCATCTTGATCCTGGTGGAAGATAATGGCCCCGGCATTTCCGATGAGATTCTGCCCCATATTTTTGAACCCTTTTTCACCACCAAAGAAGTGGGCACAGGAACCGGTTTGGGCCTTTCCATCGCCCACAGCATCATGGCCGATCACCAAGGCCGAATCTTCCACCAACCCTCCACGGAGGGGGGAGCTTGCTTTGGATTGGAGTTGCCCGTTATGGAGACACTATCGATTGATGAGGGACCGGCGGCGGGCCGCACCTGCGCCGCGAGCTTGGCAGAGACTCGGTCATCCCGAGCCGCCCAAATCCTGGTTCTGGACGATGAACCGTCTCTGGCCGATCTGCTTGGAGAAATGCTCACCCTCCTTGGGTATTCAGCGACGGTCTGCAACTCGGGGCTACAGGCCCTGCAGCTTGTGGAAGAACGCCCGTTCGACCTGGTGTTGTCCGATTTCCGGATGCCGATGATGAACGGCCGGGAGTTCTATGAAGCCGTGGCGCAGAGCCAACCGCACTTGGCCAAGCGCATCATATTTCTCACGGGCGACGTGGTGAACGAAGAGACGCAGGCCTTCCTGAAATCCGTGGGCAATCCGCATCTCTGCAAGCCTTTTCAACTGTCCACGATCGAGAAAGCCGTGGCGCAGGTTCTGCAGGAGTCCGCCGTGGCTGTTCCGTGAGAGTGGACGGGCAGCGCTGCCGGTCAGCGCGCCAGTTGGCCCTAGCACCGGCCTGGAATCTCTCGTGCCTGAATCTCTCGTTGACTCTCCTGGGTGTTTTGCTACGGTTTTGGCCAGCGCAAAGAACGAGCAGTGTTCGTGTCAGTATGACAGATTGTCAGTTAACCATCTTGGGTGACATTCGGCGATTCTCGCGGGTGCAGAATCGCCCCACTGGGGTTTTTTGAGCGGAACCACCAATCCAATTCATGAACGAGTCCAAACTTTTCGTTGGCAACCTTGCCTTTAACACGATGGAAAATGACCTGCAGGAGTACTTCTCCCAAGCCGGAGTCGTCACGTCGGTGAACCTCATGCTCGATAAATTCACCGGCAAATCCCGCGGGTTTGCCTTCGTCGAAATGTCCACTGCCGAAGAAGCCACCAAAGCGGTCGAGATGTTCCACAGCAAGGAGCTGCAGGGACGCCAGCTCACCGTGAATATCGCGCGGCCCAGGGAAGAACGTCCGCCCCGAAGCGGCGGCGGCTACCGCGGCAATCGTGAGGGTGGCCAGCGCGAGCGTTAAACCAGTATCGCCTCCGCCATTTTTTCGCTTGGGGCTGGGCCGTCAATGCCTGCGTTTTTTCCCCAATAAGCATTTGACACTAACGGAAGCGATCCTAAGTTTGAGCCAACGATTAAATTATGGCTGAGAATATTCCCAATATGCCGACCGGCGCCGTGCCACCGAAGCCTGCTGAGGCTGCCAAAGTGCAGCCGAAAAAGGAAACGGTGCGGATCAATTTGCCGCCGAAGCCCACGGCTGCCCCCACGATTAAAATTCCAACCCCGGCGGCCATTGGCGCCGCCACCCCAGCCGCCCCGGCTCCCGTGGCGGCCGGTGCTCCGGCGGCCCCGGCCCCGGCGGCAGTTTCCGCCCCAGCCGGTGTGCCGCCTTCTGTGCAACGACCGGCCCCGGCCGCCGCCGCTCCCGCTGCGTCACGACCGGTCGCGGCTCCGCGTCCCGCCGCCGTTTCCAGTGTGGGAAAGGTTGATCAAGCGCTGGCCGTTGCCGCGGCGGTGATTGCCCTGATTGGGCTGGTGCGAGTGATCATGCTGGGTTCCTGATTGTTGGAGACAAGCTCTTTCGAACAGATCAAGCAGATTAAAAGAAATCAGAGATTATGGCAGCTCCGAATATTGTCACTTTAACGGAATCTAACTTTGCACAGGAGGTGCTGAATGCCGTGACCCCTGTGCTGGTCGATTTCTGGGCCGAATGGTGTGGACCCTGCAAAATGATCGCTCCCATTCTTGATGAACTGGCCAGCGAGTACGACGGCCGCGTCAAAATCGGGAAGGTTAACATCGATGAGTATCAGAGCCTGGCCACGCAGCATGGTATTCGTGCCATTCCCACGCTCCTGATCTTCAAAGACGGTCAAGTCGCCGAGCAAATTGTCGGCTTCCGCAGCAAACGCGACTTGAAAGCCAACATCGAAAAGGTTGCTGCCTAACACCCCCTGGGCGGGCGAAGTGTTATGCCACTCATCGTCACGCCGCGGCAACTGAGCCATCGGTCTGAGTTATATCATCAGCTTGCTTCCCTGACGGCTGCCGGAGTGACCCTCATTCAAGGTTTGGAAATGGTGCATCGGTCACCCCCGGCGCGCTCCTTCCGCGTGCCAGTCTCCAAGCTCATCCAGCAACTGAACTGCGGTTCCACACTGACCGAATCCTTAAAGTCCCTGGGGCAATGGATCCCGTCTTTCGACATCGCACTCGTGGAAGCCGGTGAAAAAAGCGGGCGCTTGGATGCGTGCTTTCGTTTGCTCGCTGATTATTACAAAGAACGCGCGCAATTGGCCCGCAGCGTCATCTCTGAATTGACCTATCCGGTGTTCGTTTTTCATTTTGCGGTGTTGCTCTTTCCCGTGGCGCTGCTCAAGGACTTTGTTTTTGGGAGCAATCCCTGGGTTTTTTTGTGGCAGAAAATCTCGGTGCTGCTGCCGCTCTACACGGCCATTTTTCTGCTGCTGTACGCTTGCCAAGGGAAACGGGGCGAATCCTGGCGTGCCTGGATTGAAAAGTTGGTAGGCTGGATCCCCATCCTGGGAATCGCTCGGCGCCATCTCGCTTTGGCGCGCCTATCCGCTGCGTTGGAAGCTCTCATCAATGCCGGGGTCTCAATTATCGACGCTTGGGATATGGCCGCCACAGCCAGCGGTTCACCCGCGTTGCGCCGCACCGTTTCCGCGGCCAAACCTCGCGTCCTGGCGGGTGATACCCCGGGCGAGGTGATTTGTGAACTGCCGATTTTTCCCGAACTCTTTGCCAGCCTCTACCGCACCGGCGAAATCAGCGGGAAGCTTGACAGCACCTTGCGCCGCTTGCACGCCCTTTATCAAGAGGACGCTTCGCGCAAACTGCAGGCGGTGGCCCAATGGACGCCGCGACTCGTTTACTTCATTATTCTCTTGGCGATTGCTTATCAAATCGTGGGCTTTTATACGGGCTATTTTAACCAAATGAACCAATTCCTTTGAACCGCGTGTTGGCCAAGCCATCGGCGAACCTCAATCCAGTCAAACTCCTTCGACCGTTTCTTGTTCTCTCAACATTTCTGAGTTCCGGCGCGCCACCCGTTCTTGAGCATGACCATACCTGAATTGTTGTCCAACGAAGACCTGCGACGCCACGAATTCCCTGTGGCGCGGGAAAAAATCTTTTTGGCCCATGCGGGCGTTTGTCCGCTCCCGCGCCGGGTTTCGGAAGCAATCCAGGCCTATTGCCGCCAAGGCGCCCTGGGAGACCAAGAAGCCGTTTTGACCGAGGCGCAGATTCGCCGGACGCGCGAATTGGCCGGGCGATTGCTCAACGCCGAGGCCGGCGAAATAGCCCTGGTCGGGCCAACCTCGCTCTCTTTGAGCTTCATTGCCGGGGGCCTGCCCTGGCGGAAGAACGACAACATTTTGGTTTATTTCGACGATTACCCTGCCAACGTTTATCCCTGGATGGCGCTGGCTGCGAAAGGGGTTGAGGTGCGTTTCCTCAATACGCGCGCCCTGGGCCTCATCCGTCCCCTGGACGTGATCGGGCAGGTCGATGAACAAACGCGGCTGGTGGCTTTGGCCTCGTGTCATTTTGTGGCCGGCTATCGCCTGGACTTGGAGGCCATCGGCGAAGCTCTGAAGAAACGCCATATCCTGTTCTGTGTGGATGCCATTCAAACGCTGGGCGCCTTTCCAACTCCCGTGGGCCACATCGACTTCCTGGCTGCGGATGCTCATAAATGGCTCTTAGGACCCTGTGCCGCCGGGATTCTGTTTGTGCGAAAGAGCCTCCAGGCAACCTTGCTTCCCTCGGCACACGGCTGGCACAATGTGCGGTGCCCCAATTACGTGGCCCAGGAGGAAATGGTCTATCATCCCGATGCGCGGCGTTATGAAGCGGGAACGGCGAATCTCCTGGGATTGGCGGGCTTGAACGCGGCCCTGGAGCTGCTCCTGGAAATCGGCATTGATCAAATCGCCGCAGAACTGTTGCGGAAGCGGGCATGGCTGGTGCCTGCTTTGCAGGCGAAGGGTTACAGCGTCCTGCACGCCGATGCGCCGCCCGGCCCGGCCAGCGGCATCATTTCCTTTCACCGTCCGAACTTGGACTTGGCGGCCCTTCATCAGCGCCTCGAGGAAGAGAACGTGGTCACCTCACTTCGCGCCGATCGATCCGGCCAGCGTTACCTGCGCCTTTCGCCCCACTTCTACAACACCGACGCCGAACTGCAACGGATCCTGGAATTACTGTAATCGTGCTCAGCCGTCCTATCGCAAACGTTGCACGGATGACAAAATCCAACACCTGCCTCCAGACTCGCGGGCAGACTCAGGTCAGGATGACTCGGCACTCGACAATCGAACGTCCCTGAGGCTTATTTTGCCGGACTTGTTTTTGCAGTCGTGCACCGGAAATTAAGAAATGAAACCTGAACTGTTAGCCAAAGCCAAATCGCTTGGGTTTTCGGACCGCCAAATCGCTCATCTCACGGGCCAAACGGAAGATGCTGTGCGCCAGGAACGGAAGCGTCTTGGCCTGGTGCCCAGTTTTCGACTGGTCGATACCTGCGCGGCCGAATTTGAGGCTTACACTCCTTACTATTACTCCACCTACGATCGGGGGGACGACGAGGTCAAGGTGTCGGCCAAACGCAAAGTCATGATTCTGGGCGGCGGTCCCAACCGGATTGGGCAGGGCATCGAGTTCGATTATTGCTGCGTGCATGCCGCCTTTGCGCTGAAGGAAGACGGCTTCGAGACGTTGATGGTCAATTCAAATCCGGAAACGGTATCGACGGATTACGATACGAGCGACAAACTTTTTTTCGAGCCGCTCACCCTCGAGGACGTGCTGCACATCTACGAACGTGAGAAATGCTGGGGCGCCATCGCTCAATTCGGCGGACAAACGCCTCTCAACCTCGCGCTCGGTCTGCAAAAGAACGGCGTCAACATCATCGGCACCTCGCCGCAGAGCATCGAGATTGCCGAAGACCGCCAGCTCTTCGCCGCCATGCTGCGCAAGCTGGACATCCCGCAGCCGCCCAATGGCATCGCGGTCAACGAAGCCGAAGCGCTCCTGGCCGCGCGTCAACTCGGCTATCCCGTGCTGGTCCGGCCCTCGTTTGTGCTGGGCGGCCGCGCCATGCAGATCGTTTATGCGGACAGCGAGCTTTCCCATTACATGCGCTTTGCGGTGGAGGCGTCGCCGGAACGGCCTGTTTTAGTGGACAAATTCTTGGAGGACGCGACCGAAGTGGATGTCGATTGCATCGCGGATGTGGGCCATTTCACCGGCGCCGATCAGGGCACCATCGTCATCGGCGCCCTGCTGGAGCATATCGAATTCGCGGGCGTTCATTCGGGGGACGCGGCCATGGTGTTGCCGCCGCACACCTTGAGCCAGCCCGTGATGGAAAAGATCCGGCAGCATACTCACGCCATGGCGCGCGAACTCAAAGTCATTGGCCTGATGAACGTGCAGTACGCCGTCAAAGGCGACACGGTTTATGTGTTGGAAGTCAATCCGCGCGCGTCGCGGACGGTGCCGTTTGTCAGCAAGGCCATCGGCGTTCCGCTGGCCAAGCTGGCGGCCCAGGTCATGGCGGGAAAAACATTGCAGGAATTGGGCTTTACCCGCGAGGCCTGGCCGAAATATTGGGCCGTCAAAGAATCGGTCTTTCCCTTCAACCGCTTTCACGGCCAGGACATTTTGCTGTCTCCGGAAATGCGCTCCACCGGCGAAGTCATGGGCCTGGATGCCGACCTGGGAATTGCCTATGCCAAGTCGCAAATGGCCGCCGGCGTGCCCCTGCCCTTGAGCGGCCGGATATTTATCAGTGTCAGCGATGCGCACAAACCATTTGTCGCCCCTGTGGCCAGGCTTTTTGCCGACCTTGGGTTTGAACTGATCTGCACCCACGGGACCGCCGCGGTGCTGGAAAAAGCCGGTCTGAAGGTCCAGCGCACGTTTAAGCTGACCGAAGGCCGACCCAATGCCGTGGACCTGCTGAAGAACCGGGAAATTCAGCTTGTCATCAACACCCCTTCAGGCCAGACGCCGCGGGCCGATGAAGTCAAGATTCGCACGACCGCCGTTTATACCAATACCCCAATTATGACCACCTTGAGCGGAGCCAAAGCGGCGGTGCTGGGCATTGCCGCCCTGAGGAAGAACGGCTACGGCGTAAAAACCGTGCAGGAATATTATTGAGGCGAAGGGCGATCTTCCTAAGGGGGGCGTTTTGGTCCCGGCCCAGCGGGTGTTTTTGAGGCGAGATTTCTCTCTTGCATCCCGGAGACGGCTTTTTATGCTACGGACTGCCTGGACGCCGTGGTGTGCGGCTGTTCATTGAGGCTGAGAAAAGAAAAGTTAACCGAATAACCTAACCTCTTACCCTCCGTTGCCACCGCAACGTTCGGTCCGTTAGGCAATGGAGTCTTCGTTGGACCCAAAGGTACCGGCAAGCCTCCCCAGTTAATGTGCGGCAGAGAAGACTGAGATTACAAAAATAGAATATGCTCACAATGGAAGAAGCCCTGAAGCAAAGCACCCTGCGCTTTGCCGCAGGTGAAATCGTCAAAGGAACCATCATCGAAGTTCGTCCCAAGGAAGTCTTGGTGGATATCGGCTACAAGAGCGAGGGGGTCATCGCCGCCCATGAGTTTGAACACATCAAAACCATCAAGGTGGGCGACGACATCGATGTCCTCATCGAACGGCTGGAAGACAAGGACGGCATGGTCGTTCTTTCCAAAGAGAAGGCCGAGTTCAAGAAAAACTGGGACAAGATCCTCACCATCTGCAACGAGGGCGGAACCATTACCGGCAAGGTGAAAGCCGTGGTCAAGGGCGGCTTGCTGGTCAACATCGGGGTTGAAGCCTTTCTCCCGGCCTCCCAAATCGACATTATACCTCCCAAGAATCTGGCGGCATTTGTGGGCAACAACTACGATTTCAAAGTCGTCAAAATCAATCAGGATCGCCAGAACATCGTCCTCTCGCGCCGCGAATTGATCGAACAGGAACGAAATGAGAAGCGAGCCAGGCTCCTGACGGAAATGACCCCGGGCGACATCCGCAAGGGCACCGTCAAGAACATTACCGATTTTGGCGCTTTCATCGACCTGAATGGACTCGATGGTCTTCTTCATATCACCGACATGAGCTGGGGACGAATTGGCCATCCTTCTGAACTGCTGAAAGTCGGCCAGGACATCGACGTGGTTGTTCTGGACATTAACCGGGAAAAAGAACGCGTCAGCTTGGGATTAAAGCAAAAGCTGGCCAATCCATGGGACCACATCGAGACCAAGTATCCTATTGGCGCCAAGGTCAAAGGCAGGGTCGTCAACCTGGTGCCTTATGGGGCCTTTGTCGAACTCGAACCGGGAGTTGAAGGTTTGGTCCATGTTACTGAATTGTCTTGGACGAAGCGCATTGCCAAGCCTTCCGACGTGCTGAAGGTTGATCAGGACGTCGAAGCGATAGTGCTGGGCATTAACCGGGAAGAACAGAAGATATCGTTGGGCGTCCGCCAGCTCGAAACCAATCCTTGGGATAAAGCTCTCGAGAAATACCCGCCAGGCACCAAGGTCAAAGGCAAGATTCGGAACCTGACCAGCTACGGGGCCTTTATCGAACTGGAGGATGGCTTAGACGGCATGATTCACGTGTCCGATGTTTCTTGGACACGCAAAATCAATCATCCTTCCGAAGTATTGAAGAAAGGGGAAGAAGTGGAGGCTTTGGTTCTGGAGATCGACAAGGCAAACCAACGGATCTCATTGGGCATCAAACAACTGAGCGAGGATCCGTGGCACAATATCGACAAGTATTACAAAGTGGGCGACCTCCTCACCGGCAAGGTCACCAAACTGGCCAGCTTCGGCGCCTTCATCGGGCTGCAGCATGACATCGACGGCCTGGTGCATATCTCGCAAGTCAGCGAGGAACGAATTGATAAAATCAAAAATGTTCTCAAAGTGGATCAGGAAGTCACGGCCCGCGTCATTAAAATCGACAAGGGTGAGCGCCGGATCGGCCTCTCCATCAAGGCTGCTCATTATTCGCAGGAGCAACTCAAGGCCGAGCAAGCCGTGCTCGATTCATTGAAGCCGGGGGAGGACCTGGTGGCTTTGCAGCATGCCTTTGACGCGGCTGATGACGCCAAGCAAGAAGGCCAATAAAGAAGCGAAGCGGTATCTTGATTAAACCGAAGCAGGCGGATTGAAACCAATCCGCCTGTTTTTTTGAGAGGGCGCAACACGTCGTGCTTTCGGTTAGAAAGCCCATTGTCAAAGGCAGAAGTGGCCTGTTCCCTGCGCAAAAATCAGCGCGAAAATCATTGACGCGGCCGCCGAAAGAGGCTAACTACGCTGAAAATCAACCATTACTATAAAGAAACCATTCGTGAATCCTGGGCGGACTGGTGTCAGGGTTTTAAGAGTGGACAAATTGGGTCATGCGGCTATTGTATTAGTGTCAGCCAAATAACCAATCGCGAGAAGAATTGGTCATGCGTATTCTAAAGCCAATGTCGCTTCTCTTGCCTCAGGACGATTCGTCCCACAGAGGAGCTTTTACGTTGGCTGAGTTGCTGACCACTATGGTCATCATCGCCATTCTGGTCAGCCTGCTTTCGGCGGCTTTGAATCACACCAAGACGAGGGCGCTGCAGGTCACGTGTTTGAGCAATAACCTCAAGCAATTACAGTTCGCATGGTTCATGTACATTGACGATAACGACAACAGATTGCCTTTAAACCAAACGGATCCTGAGCCGGTGGATCATCGGATTTTTGGCTGGAAGAATTCAACCAATTCGTGGGTGGTTGGCAGCCCCAAAGAGGACCTCACCACCGAGAATATCAAGAAAGGCACTCTGTTTCCCTATGTCAAGGCACCGGAACTCTATCGCTGTCCGCTGGATAGATCGACTGTCGCCGGACATGATGCGGTGCTGCGCACGCGCAGTTACGCCATGAATGCTTATTTGAACGGGGATCAGGCCGGCCCCCGAGTTAAGACCCGCTTTTCAGAGTTGGTCAATCCGACACCGGAAAAAGTGTTCGTTTTTATTGAGGAGCACGAGAAAAGCCTCTGGGCCGGGACCTTTTTCGTGGTGCCGAGAGAGAACTTCAGCCTGACCGGCGGCAGTTGGATCAGCACGCCCGCTGACCGCCACGATCAAGGATGCAACCTTTCGTTTGCCGATGGCCATACCGAATACTGGCGCTGGTACTGGCCGAAAACAGCTAATCTGGACAACAAATTAACCAGCAACAGCAAAGAACTCTTGGACTTGCGCCGGTTGCAGGCGGCTCTTCCGAGGCCTTAGTGTAACTGGTTCCTGGCACCAGAAAAACACAGCCGGAAAGACGCCAGGTGCCGTGTTCTCGTCCGTATTCCTTCTGCGTCCGTCAGCGTACGCATCATCATTTCTGAAGAAGGCGGTTCGGTCGCCTGGCAGGTTCTTGACCGGCTTGGACGGCCGCGCAAGGAGAATAGAAGCACCCTGGGGAGAACCGAGCGCGTTCCGGTTTAAGGTCTGGTTGCGGCTTACGCCAAACCAGATGGCACGGTTGGGATCGTTTATTAGCGATTCATTCTTCTGTCAGGTGCCGGTTTACGAGCGAGCGCGCCATTCATTTCGGAATGGAAGATGCTGATTTTGGCACGCTACGCAAGCTGGCGTTGACACTCCAGCAGCGAGTGACTAGTGTAGCTCGATTTTAAACCTGACTATCTCAAAACATGTTGCTGAAAATTAGCTTGGGCCTGGCCATTATTGTGGGGCTGGCAACTTTGTACATCAGCCATTTCCAAGTGGCTCCAAAGATTCAGACTCTTACCGCAGAACGAAATCAGTTTGAGCAGGAGAAGCAGGCTGCCCAAGAGGCCGAGGCCAATGCCAAAAAGGAAGCCGATACCGCCAAAACCAACCTGGAAAAGGGCCTGAGGGACTTGGCCGATGCAACCAACACCCTGCAGAAGGTGTTTGCCAGAGCCGCCGAACAGGAAAAACGGGCCAGCCGCCTCACGGAGGAACTTACCAAGACGACGGAAGAGCGCAACGAAGCCCAACGAGAACTGGCTGCCTGGAGAGCGATGGGCGTGCCTATTGATCAAGTCCGGGCACAGCGAGATGCCTTGAAAACGGTCAACCAGGAACGCGACGGCTTGGTTGAGGAAAACAAAATTATCCTGCGGAATAACAATCAGATCCGGGCCGAACTGGACAAATATGTCGGCGGGGGAGAAAGGGAAGTCAAGCTCCCGCTCGACTTGAAAGGCAAAGTCGTGGCCGTCGATCCGAAATGGGATTTTGTCGTGCTGGACATCGGCGCAAACCAGAATGTTTTGCAGAATGGCAAGATGCTGGTGAACCGCGACGGGAAATTAGTGGCGAAAATCAAAATCATGTCGGTTGAACCTGACCGAAGCATCGCCAACGTGTTGCCCGAATGGAAACAGGATGAAATCATGGAGGGTGATCAAGTCCTTTCCTCGAAATGAAACTCGCATTGCGACCTATTGGGAATTGGCTGTTCTTGTTCCTGGTGCTGAGCTCGGCGCTCGGTCTGGGCTGCGCGTCCACCGAACCTGAAAACGCGTCCGCTCGCCCCTGGAATGCGCCCAAAAATTGGGAGCACGGCATTCCCAGTTCCATCATGCAAGGGAGATAAACCGCAGCGCGGCGCCCCCGCCCGCAAAAGCAGGCTGGACGAGATTCCGTCAAGACACCCGCGTCGCGCGGGTTCGGGGTGGCGTCAAGACCATGCTTCACGTCTGCCAGTCATTCACCCGCCCCTCTCCGCTGCCGGCGGGCACCGATCTACTTGGCGAACTCGATGCAGCGCGTTTCCCGTACCACGGTGACGCGAATCTGGCCGGGATACTGGAGTTCCTCTTCAATCTTCCGCACAATATTCCGGGACAGCGCGAAGGCTTGTTCGTCAGAAATCTGATCCGGATGCACCACGATACGGAGTTCGCGTCCGGCCTGCACGGCAAAACACTTGTCCACTCCCGGGAACGAACAGCCGATTCTTTCCAGGTTTTCCAGCCGTTTGATATAGGTCGTCATCGTTTCAGACCGCGCTCCGGGCCGGGAGGCGCTGATGGCGTCGGCCGCGCTGACCAGAATGCCGAGCAAGCCGGTGTGCGGGACTTCATCATGGTGTGAGGCCACGCCATTGACGACCGGTTCCGATTCTCCATACCGCTTGATAAAGTCGGCGCCAATCATGGCATGAGACCCTTCCACCTCGTGATTCAGCGCCTTGCCAATATCGTGCAACAGGCCCGTTCTCTTGGCTGCGGCCACGTCCAAACCCAGTTCGGCTGCCATCAAACCCATCAGTTGCGCCACTTCAACGGAATGATCCAGGATGTTTTGCGAAAAACTGTGGCGGAAGCGCAAGCAGCCCAACATTTTGGTGATTTCCACGTTAAACGGCGGCAATCCGACTTTGAACACCGCCTCTTCACCGGCCCGCACAATGGTCTCATCCATCTCCTGGGTGACTTTCGCCACCACTTCCTCGATGCGCGTGGGGTGGATGCGGCCATCCAGAATCAACCGGTGCATGGCTTCCCGGGCAATTTCACGCCGCACCGGATCGAATCCTGAAAGCACCACCGCGTTGGGCGTGTCGTCGATTAACACGGTGACGCCAGTGGCCGCTTCAAAAGCCCGGATGTTGCGTCCTTCCCGTCCGATGATTCGCCCCTTGATGTCGTCTCCGGGCAAAGCCACGGTGGCGGTGGTGGTTTCGAAGGTGTGCGCGCCGGCGTAACGCTGAATGGCCAGGCTGATGATGCGGCGCGCTTGTTCCTCCGCTTTGGCCTTCGCCTCCTCCACGATTCTTCGCGTCAGGTCGCTGGCGTCTTTCATGCAGGCCGATTCCACTTCCTTCAGAAGGAGCGCGCGCGCATCGGCTTCACTCATATGAGCTTCCTTCTGGAGCTGTTCTTTGCGCAATTGAATGGTTTGCCGCAGTTCTTCTTTTTCTGTTTCCAGGCCGGCCTGCTGTTTTTGGAGTTCGTCCTGACGGAGGCGCAGGCTTTTCTCCTGCTGCCCCAGGCCTTCCAATTGACCATTGATCAATGTTTCCCGCTGGGCGAGCCGCCGCTCGGATTCCAGGATCTCCTGCCGGCGCGAGGCAAGGAATGCTTCCGTCTTTTCGCGGAGTTTGAGGGCTTCCTCATTGGCCGCCAGGCGAGTTTCGCGCGCCAGGGCGTCGGCCTCGCGACGGGCGTTTTCCAGGATCGTTTGCTCCTTCAGGGCCAGGGCTGCTTTCCAATAGCGCTCCTTCCAGCGAACCAACCAGTAACCAGCGAATGCGCCCGCCAGCAGCAGGGCAGCCGCTTCCAAATATTCATTGTCCAGCCAGATCATTTCAAAACCGCGCTTGGGTCAAAACTGAGCCATCGCGCCGGCGTCAAGATGCAATTCAAATGGATGTCATGGACTTCCACGGGGATTTCTTTCACCACCTGTTGCTCAAAGCCAATCCCGCATTTCGTCCCAGTCACTTCCCTCAGCAGCCGGTCATAAAAGCCCTTGCCCCGGCCCAGCCGCCGCCCAGTCAAATCGAACCCTACTCCAGGTGCCAACACCAAGTCCAGTTGGTTCAACGGCAAGATGGGTGCGTCGTCCTTCGGTTCCATAATCCCAAATCTGCCGGGAACCAAGCTGGCCAACGGCGCGCCCACACAGCAGGCCACGTAGGCACCCGATTCGCTCGCATAACGTGGCAGCGCGACGATCTTGGACAGCGCCAGCGCTGCATCCCAAAGGGGGCGGATGTCCAGCTCATCGGGCAGCGGCGCGTAAAACAGAATCGAACGCGCGCTTTGCCAGATTTCCTGTTGCTGCAAACGGGCGCACGCCCGGACCGAAGCCGTGGCGCGCTCTGCGGCCGAAAGTTCCTTCAGGCTCGCTCGAATCCGGGCGCGAAGGGCTTTCTTTAAATCAAGAACTTCGGTGGACATACGCTCGTGGAAACCGGTCAAAGTTTTTCAGTCGGGCTTGAACTCGGTTTGGCCCTGGCCTGAACCAGGAGCGCCCGCCACTTTTCGACTCGTTCCTTGATTTTCTTCTCCGTTCCCTGATCCGTGGGTTCGTAATAGCGCTTGTTGGCTCCCAGATAGTCTTGCGGAACAAAGTGTTCAGGAAATTCATGCGCATATTGATACCCTTCACCATGGCCCAGCCGTTCCGCCCCCGCATAGTGGGTGTCGCGCAAAGGCATCGGCACCGGCAAAGTGCGCCCGGACCGGACATCCGCCAGAGCCGCATCAATAGCGGCATAGGCGCTGTTGCTCTTGTGGGCCGTGGCGATGTAAATGGCGGCTTCCGCCAAGGGAATTCGCGCCTCCGGCCAGCCAATGAACTCGGACGCCTGATGCGCGGCCTGGGCCAGCACGAGGGCCATCGGATCAGCCAAGCCGACATCCTCCGCCGCGCAAATGACAATCCGGCGCGCGATGAAACGCGGGTCTTCCCCGGCATGAATCATCTTGGCCAGCCAGTAAAGAGCGGCATCGGGGTCGCTGCCCCGCATTGACTTAATGAAGGCCGAAATCGTGTCATAATGCGCATCGCCATCTCCGTCGTACACAATTGCCTTTCGTTGAATGCTTTGCTCGGCGGCAGCCAAGTCAATCGTGATCACTCCCTGATCGTCCGGATGGGTGGTGAGGGCGGCGATTTCCAGCGCATTCAATGCTTTGCGGGCGTCGCCATCGGCCAATTTGGCCAAGTGCCGCAGGGCCTCCTCCGAAGCTTGGATTCTCAAGTGGCCCAGACCGCGGTCGCCATCCCGCAAAGCCCGCTGCATAAGCTGGTAGAGTTCTTCTTCCGTCAAGGGCACCAGCTCAAAAATCTGGGAGCGGGAAACCAACGGCGAATTGACGAAAAAGAATGGATTATGCGTCGTCGCTCCGATGAGTCGCACCACGCCGCTCTCGACATCGGGCAACAGGACGTCCTGCTGCGCTTTGTTGAAACGATGGATTTCGTCAATGAACAGAATCGTCGATAACCCTTTGTTCTCAAGGCGGTTGGCCGCGGCGGAAAGCACCCGGCGCATGTCCGCCACATTGGATTCCACGCCGCTGAGCCGTTCGAATCGGCTCTTCGTCCGGTGAGCAATGATTTGCGCCAGAGTCGTTTTGCCGGTGCCGGGCGGACCGTAAAAAATCAGCGACTGAATGCGGTCCGCTTCAATGGCGCGGCGCAGGAGTTGTCCGGGCGCCAGGATGTGCAGTTGGCCCACGAATTCTTCCATGGTGCGGGGACGCATCCGTGCGGCGAGAGGCGCCTGGGACGCCGGAGTGGGTCTCTCTGGGCTTGGTCCGGCAGCGTTTGATTCGGATGCTGCAACAAACAGGTCGTCGCTGGCCATGCTGATACAGTAGCAGTTCAAGCGGATTTTTCCCAAGACAAAAACCTGCCCTGGACCGTGTTGAATCCGATTTCCACCATTGGAACTTCAAAATAAAAAAACCCCGCCGTAATGCCGTGGGTAAACAGTTCCTCTGAACTAGTGCGAAACAGGTGGAGCCCTCTGGTTGGCTTTCGACTTCCAGTTAAGGCCTGTCGGCCACCAACCAAGCTCAGGCTCCGATCAATTGAGCTTACGGTTCAAGGACTTCGTTTCTTTACACGAACATGGCAGGGTAAATTCGCTACCAAAATCATTTCCAAAGAACTCCGGGCGCCTTTTCCCACTCTGGTTGGCCATGGTTGGCCATGCGCCCTTTACGATTTTATTATCGGCAGAATGACTCCAAGCTCAAGCAAAAAATTGAAAATTCTTGCTCCTGTTAGCATCCCTGCCCCCAACTTTCTCTCGCTTCGCTGATTGGCCGTTATCCGCCGCAATCCACGAGGGCGCTTGCGAGCGTCCCAATAGCGCCTTTACCGCATTTCATTCCCGGTTCTTCGGAATAAAGGCCAGCGAGGTTTCCATCCAGGAACCGCAACTGCATCCGCCGCCGGCTTCCGGCGAGAGCAGCAGGCCATCCGCCGGGATGGTGCTGAGCCAGCAGTCGGGCCGCAACCGCTCCCAACTGGTCGTTTGGCCGTTTTCCACGTCCCAGACGGTCACGTTGCTGTTCCGGAAGAACAGCGCTTTATCGGTCGCCGCATACGTCCCGCAACCGCCACCCGGTATGGTCTCTGCCCGGACCTGGCCCGTCAGCAAATCAAACACCTTTGGGCGCACATAGACATTGTGGCCAACGATGGCAGGGCGGGCCATGTGCGCGCCGTGATTGTCCTTGTCCCAAGGAAACTGCGACTGCCACAAGGGATTTCCGCCGACACCGTCGAAGGCATAAACGTGGTACTTCTTGTCGCCGGAAGTGACGAGAACGAGTTTGCCCTGCCCGCAGGCAAGGTACACGACCACTTCGCCTGCGGCCGGTTTGACCAGCTTTTCCCAGACCTGACTCCCTTGGGCCAAGTCGAGCGCGACCAGGTATTGGTCCTGCCAAAGTTCCGGCATGCCGATGCGATGCGAATCAGAAGCTTTGACTTTGGGATGGCGGGATTCGAGGAAAAAAATGCGGTCGCCGGCAATGCTGATGGTGGAGTTGATGATCATCCCGCCCGTGTAACGCCACATCTTCCGTCCAGTTTGTTGGTCCAGCGCAAAAAGGTTTTCGCTGCACACTTTGAAGGTCGCGGGACCGGAGGTGGCATCGTACCAGCCGGCGCTGGCGTCGCCCCAAAACTCCGTGTAAGCCGTCCCCTTTTTCACCGCGCTCCCGATCAGCTTGTCTCCCTGAACCGAGAGGTAGCTCCAGTCATATTGCCAGCCCTCGCGGGAGCCGGGCATGGCGGGATAGAGCTTGGCCAGTTCGCCGGAAGCGGCATCCAGGCGCCAGCATTGATCACGGATCGCAAGGTAAACGGAGTCGTTGTCCGCGCACCAGTTGCTGCAATCGCGCGGCATGTTGAACCGTTCCAGCGGTGGGATTTCCCGGGACCAAAGGATCGTTCCGTTGAACGCATCCAGGGCGATGATGCGGCGCAACCCTTGCACGAACAGCCTCCCATTAGTGGCGAGCGGAGAGGGTTTGCGCCCGTTGCGATCCGCCTGAGCGCGCGGGCCGGGATGCCCCAGCCATTGCACCTCCAGATCGTCCGTGCTGCGCGCTCCTTGCAGGCTTTCGCCGCCATAAGCCGCATTGGCGGCTGTGCCGTACTCGTGCGACCACTCACCCGCGCCGGGCAGAGCGCCGCCGCGGACGATTTTGGCCCAATGGCCGCGGACCTGGCCGGTCAGTCCAGCCATTGTCGAAACACCGTCGAGCCAGGCTTTCATTTGGCTTTCGTCCAAGCGCTGTGGCGCGTCGGAGGGCTGGCCCAGAAGAGCCACGCCGCCATTTGGCCGCAGATACTCTGCTATCGCCGCGGCACTCGCCGGGAACTCGGCGGCCGCAAGCATCCGATCCGAGACGATCAAGTTGGCGAACAGGCCCGTAAACGGCAGCTTGGAAAGCGAGGCCACATGGTGAATGGCAATGCGCGCGCCATAAATGCCGGTGGGCTTCAAGGCCTGGCGTGCCGCCCGGACTTTGCCAGGGTCGGTATCAACGCCCACAATGCGCAAGCTGCTGTGCTTGGCCAGTTCGTAAGCCATTTGCCCGTTGCCGCACCCCAGGACCAGGCAAATACCTTGCGTCACGCCCGACTGGGCCAGAATCTCCTTTGCTGCCTCGCGGTAAAGTGAAGCTGCGCCGTCAGAAGCGTAGAGAGAGGTCTCTTCCGGGACGGCGGGCAGGCTGTAATTGAAAACTGTGTCGCATTCAAATTTCTCAGTGGTGGCGGGCTTGCCGCCACTGGCGCCTTTGATGGCGTAATAATAAGTGCGGTCATGTCTAAGTCCGGTCAGAGTCGCGGTATGATCTGTTTTCGGGGCGGCGTCTTCGAATCTTTGAAGCAGGTCATCCTGGAGGCCCCATTCGAGCATGGTCGGCATCGGTTGAGCGGTTTGCCACCAAACGACCGCGCGGTCGGGGCCGCCGAATTTCAGGCAAGGACCGGTGGCCAATTGCAGCGGAACGGTTTTTTCGGCGAGAGCAGCAGGTGACTTGCTGTCAGCCAAAGCTGGTGGCGGAGTGCCTTCCGAAGCGCGGAAGCAGTGGATCGCCCCCTGGTCAGTGCTGGCGAAAAGCGCGCCGTTCGCCACGGCCAAGCCGTAAGCTCTGCCGGCCACCGCGCTTCTCCAGAGCGGCTTGCCATCGGCAGCGTTGAACGCGGTCACTTTATCGGTGCCGCCTGTATAAAGAACGTCACCCGCCATGATGAGCGCATCGGGGCAGTCAGAAGGCTGCTGCCAAATCTCTTTGCGGCTGGTGCGATTCAGCGCCAGCAGAGCGCTGTCGGTCAGGAGGTAGGCGGTATTGCTTTGAACGACGAGAGCATTGCCGCCGTTGAACGTGGCGATTTTGGAGCGGTCCTTCTCGCTGCTTTCCTGAATCCATCCCGACTTGTTGCCGGGACCGTGCAGCACTCGGGCATCCTCGGTCAGCAGCACAAAACAACCGCCGCCGCCTTCCAAACCGCCCAGCGGAGTGCCATCCTTGCGGTTGAACAGCAACGGCGCCACACGGCCTTGAGGGGAAATCAGCTTTGTGCCCGAGGCCAGCAGCGCGCCCTCCAAGGTCACCGATTCAAGTTTCTTGATGAATTGCCCGGATTTAACAGGTGCAACATGGCCTGTCATGGCATCGACAGCGCAAAGGTAGGATTCCTTCCATGGCAGCATTCCGGTCGCGAAGTAAGCGTTGCCACCCTCCACCATCACGCCGGTGCGACAAGGCCAGAATGGGATGAACCGGCCATTGTGCAGGATCAAACGGTCTGCGGGCACGGGCCTGAATTTCCAGAGCAAAGCGCCGTCGTCGGCATTCAGGCAATAGGCCTGGCTATCGTCGGAGCCAAAGAAAAGGCGCCCGTTCCAGTACGCGGGCGCGATGCGGACAGCGCCGTCGGTCGTGAAGGTCCACTTCTCCTGGCCGGTGCGCGTGTCCAAACAATGCACCGCGTCATCAACGCTGGAGCCGAAGAAGAGCGATTGACCTACAACGATGACATGAAAGACGGGATCATAATTGCGCATCGATTTCAGCCCGCGAATCCCGGCGTAGGCATCCCATTTGGCGGCGCCACCCCAGGCGGGTTGTGGCGGTTGCGGAGATTGATAAACCCACTGCTGGCTGAGCCGGGCCGCCGGCAGGTTCTCGCTGGATCGGGCGCTGCGATGATTGTCGTGTTGAAAAGTGGGCCAGTCTTCGCCCTGGACCCAAGCGGTCGCGGCGGCCCAGAGCAACAAAAACAAGCGAGCGGTCTTGATCAAGCCTGGCAAGCGGCTTGGCCGTTGACAGTGAACCTTCTGCTCCCTCATTTCATGTTCCTCTTTCTGACTGCCCGAAAGACGATTAGCCCGCCCGTTGCGATGATGACTGCAGCCAGCCCGGCCACTACGAACAACGAGGTGCGGAGCACCGGCGCACTCTCTGCCAAGATGGGGTTTGCCGGAATTTCCCCCCCGCGTGGCGCGGCTGTTGGAGTCGGAGCAGAAACGTGTTCACCAAGCGTCTCGGCGGCCGTTGCCTTGATTTGGGCATCCACCGATATCTCCTGGTAGCCAAGGGCTGCGGGAGTGGAGGAGGAGCCGCGTCTGCCCACGATCCGGCCGGCCTCGATTTTCACCATGGGGCTTTCGGGATCGAATCCCAACGCTTTGGCCAGTTGGGCGTGCAATGTCTCATCCCACCTGGCCGGAAGCCGTGTGCCCTGAGTCCACGAAATATCAAGGCCGCATTCGCAATCGGCGCCAATGATGGACAGAATGCCGGTGAGGTTGGACTCGGTGATTTCTTCGCCTTTCATCAGGGGTCCGATCCAACGGGCCTTGCCGTAAAGCACGGCGGCGCGGGGCGAACCGGCCTTCTCGGTATCCAGTCCCAGGCTCCAGAGCATTACTTTTTCCCGGTCCAGGAATTCCGTGCTGAGCACGATCATCTCAGGCGGCTGAGCAATCCGTTTTGGCAGCCACTGCATTTGCGAGCGGATTTGCTCAATGGCGCCGGTGATGGCTTTGCGAGCACGGTCGTTCTCGCCGGCCTTCGATCCTTCGATCAGCAACACCGCGCCGAAGGCCCGGCTGACTGTCCGCACGATTTCTTCGCGCAAGGGAGAGACGACGATGTTCTCCAGCGCCGAGGACAGGCATTGTGAAAAGGGCTGGCCAGGTTTGGAAAGGGTAACCGGCAGCGACTGGCCGTCGGGTGAAACGAGGACCGCGGCGGGGAAAGAGGCCGGCGCCAACGAGGCAAGATGTTTCATGGCCGGATGGTCTTTTTGCGAGTCGGCACTAATAGTCTCAACCTGAATGTTGCTGTCACGAAGCGCGGCAAGGGATATTTCGGCAAAACGGGAAGCGATGTTCGTCATCGAATCGTCGCGAAAGTAACCGTAAAGCATGTAAGGATCATTCCCCAGGTCAACGAAGCCGATGTCGCGGACGTTGTAGCGGCAAGCGAAGACAAGGGTGGGTTGGAGAAGACCCCATAGGCAAATCAGCATGGCCAAATAGTTCAGTCTCATCAAGGCAGTCGGACGATTCTCTATCGTCTGTGGTTAAAGTTTTAAAGTGTTTGTGTGGCCGGCAGGGCGTTTGGAGCCCCGCCTGCAGGCGGCAGGATGGCTGGACTTTCCCGCAGTGTCCACACTTTCGAGCGCCCAGCACCGCATTCCTGCAATTGGAGCGCAGGCGTCCTTGCCTGCGCGTGCCGCAACGAATTGGCCGCAGCCGAGTCTTGCGATGACCTCCCGCTTGAGGTGCCCCACTCGATTAGCACGTCATCCTGCCAATTGGGAATTAGCTCGCGCAGGCCACAAAGACTCGTCATTCACCGATGCGCAGGCATGGATGCCCGCGCTCCGGTTGCACGGACACGGGTTAGCCAAAACAGAGCACTTCCCCATTCTCCAGTGTGACGATGACCCGTCCCTCGCGGTCCACGGCCAGCCCAAAGAGCACGGGGGAGGCCGGCAACGGTTGCGCCCACAGCTTTTTGCCGTCCTTAAGATCGAGGGCGACCAACTCGGAAGCGGTGGCGATGAGGACCGCATTGCGGCAGAGCGCCAGGGCGACGCTGTCCTGGCAATGGCGTTCCCACACTGGTTTGAGGCCGGGAATCTCAGGTTTTCCCCAGGCGCGAAGGAACCGCTGGCCCCGGTTCTCTTCGACGCGCGGGAAGCACATCACTTTGGCATTGTTCACCCAGGTGACATCGCGGTCTCCCACGGAGGCGAGCAAGGTCTTGTTGAACACGGTCGCATCGTACACCGGATATTTCGGGTGCGAGTAGTACGGCTTGCCGCTGACCATGACGTTGTTCGCAATTTGGTACAACTCCCAGCCGCGCGGGCTTTCGGAGACCGGCACGTTGTTGTTCACCATCTTGAGGACCTGGCCCGGATCGTTCAGGCATTTGCCGCTGGCCGCATCGTAGATGGCTGGGGACACCGCGTTGCCACCCGCCAGGAACAATTTCCCCTGGTGAAGAAGAATATGACCCTGGACGCTGACTCCGCTAAGAGCCGTATCGTCCAGATGGCCGGACACATTGTTCTGCCATTTGATTTGGCCGGTGGCGGCATCGAGGGCATAGACATGTGTGCCGTCGTAATTGACGATGCCGGCTGCGACATAAGCAACTCCATCCTCGACCAGCACGCCACTGGCTGCCGGCCACGTCGAGAGCAGTTGCCCGTAAACTGGAATCCGACGTTCCACCGGCGCCGCGCGGAACCGCCACAGTTGCTGGCCCGTCTTGGCCGCGAAGGCATAGACCCAACCATCGCCTGAACCCACCAATGCGCGTCCCTTCCACAGGGTCGGCGGCAACCGCACTGCGCCGCCGGTGAAGGCTGTCCACAAAGGCGTGCCGGTGGCCATGTCCAGCGCGCGGACAATCCCGTCAGAGCCGCTGAGAAAAACTTGTCCGCCGACGGTGGTCGGAGCGGTGGGGGTGATCTCTTTTGGCAAAGAGGACCGCCACAGTTGGCGGCTGCTGGCAGGCAGGACTGCCTCGGTGGTGACGGTGCCGGTATTGTTGGCGCGGAAGGTTGGCCAATCGGCCGGCGACTCCGGCACGCCGGCGATGGAGGCGTCATGCTTCGCGCTCCGTTCGAGCCGCTCCGATTCAACGGCCTTTTGCTCGAAGTCGAAGTGGCCCGCCGGTCCCAGGCAAGTGATGCCGTAAAGGGTCAGATTGCAGTCGCAGGTCGATGGCCACCAGTAAAGCAGGCCATTGCCAATGGTCACGCCGTCCTGGCATTGCGCGCGCATGGGAGAAACCAACTGCGCGCGATCGCTGGCCAGGTCCAGCCGCGTTGAGCCGCCATTGGCCCGGCAAAAGATGGCGTCGATGGCGCCCGTGGGCCGTGTGCAAGCCCGGCGGCCCAGCTTGATTTCCTCCAGGATTTTGCCGGTGAGCGGATCGAACTTTCGGCTGGGGTCCGTGTCGATCTGCCCGCTCAGTCCGTAGAGTCCATCCTCTTGCAGGATCAACTGGTAGTTGCTGTAGGGATGCTGCCAGAGAATTCTGCCGTCCTCGGCAGATACAGCGAGCAGCTTTCCGATTTGCGGCCCGGAAAAGTAGAGGGCCTTGTCGCTGCACTTGGCGTAGGCGGTGGTGCGCCAATTCGTCCGCCAATCCTGGCGATTGAGGTAGGAGCCGAGCGCCTCGAACAGGTTGGAGGCATTCTCCTTGGTCTTCCGCCAAAGCTGAGCGCCGGTTTTCGCGTCGAGACAGGCCAGGTAGGAACCGAAACGGAAGACAAAAAGCCGGCCTTCCTTCATGCAGACAGCCCGGCTGTCAATCGGTTCGGTTTCCTGGTGCCGCCAGAGGACTTGCTTGGTTTTCGGATCAATGGCCAGCACGGTGCGCCCGAAGCCCCAGGTATGTTCAGGCTGATTGAAGCCCGGCGATAACGGATTCCACGGCCAGCCGTGCCTGTCGCTGCGGAGCCGGATGACGGGGTCTCTCTGCTCCTGCTCCCCAACCATGGCATAGAGAACGCCATTTTCCAGGGCCATCCATTTCCAGAAGGTCCCGCCGGCGATGGATTCCGGCGGCGCAATCTCATCGCGCAGTTCACCGGTGGCGGCGTCAATGACTTTGCACGATTTGTCATCGCCGAAATAAAGAGTCGTGGGTGTGGCGATGAAGGTGTTGCGGTGGACCATCAGGCTTTCCGGGATTTCACGCCTCCAAAGCAAGGCGCCGTTGTAGCCGCTGAACGCCGCCAGCGTGTTGAGCCACGGCTCTTCGCGGACCTTGAATGCAATATGCCCGAATGCTTTGAAGACCCTGCCTCCCGAGGCCACGGCCACCTGAGGCAACGGCGCATAGCGTGGGTCCGCCAGGAATTGTGTCAGGTACGGTCCCTGGGCCAGTTGGTCTTTGGAAACGGGGTTGTTGTCCGGGCCATGATACGGATGGCTCCAATCATCCACTCCGGCGGGGTACGGTTTGATGAGTTCCTTTGGTCCTAAAAGGGCTTTCGCCTGCGGACGCAGCACGCGCAGCGCCTCCGCTTCCGGCAGTTGCGCGGCCTCGCCCACGGCCACGAGGGCGTCAGCCAGGTTATCCGCCAAGTACAATTTCGCCAGCGGGCCTTTCTCGACGTAAATGCGCGTTCCATAAAGTCCCGCGCTCTCCACCGTGCGCCGTGCTGATTCCACGTCTTCAGCTCTTGGCAACTGAACGTAGATGAGCAACTCGGTCTCCCGCGCCAGCTTCAAGGCCAGCTCGCAGTTGGCCTCGTCCAGCACCACGCAGAGGCCCTTCGTGACCCCGATTTGCCGCAGCAAAGGATCGGCCGGCTTTTTCCCGGTCACGGGCGGGCGGGCATCGTCCGCCGCCAACGCCTCGGAAAAAACGCTATGCCACCCGACTCCATCAGGCCCGGCGCCAGCCCAGAGGGAAAGAACAGCGACAACGATTAACTTGGGGAAGAATTCCAAAACTGAATTTGAATTTCTCATAACATCAATCTCCTGATCTGCGGTTCAGCAACGGCGCTTCGGCTTCGCCAGAAGGCTGGCCGTTCGAGTTGCATTCTGCTCCCGGCAAAAGGCGCTTTCAAGCCCTATTCCAGCTCGGCATCCACTTTCGGCCTGAATTTTCTTGTGCGGTTTTCACTTCCACAGGCATTACTATGCACCTTATGGCTACAAACCATCTCAAACTCGGCTTCACCGCCCTGGTCATTGCCGGGGCGGCAACAACCCTGGTGATACAGCGTCAGTCGCAAGTCGGCTTGCGCGAAGAAAACGAGTCTTTGCGCCAGCAAATCGCGCAACTCCAGTCCGATCTTGAAAGCCTGTCCAATCAAACCGCCCAGGCCAACAGTGCTCAACGCATCTCCAAAGAACAACTCAGCGAATTGCTCAAGCTTCGCGGGGCGGTGGGAATGCTTCGCCAGCAGACAAACGAAGTCGGCAAGTTGCGGGGCGAAAACCGGCAGCTTCGCACCCAACTGGCAGGCCACGCCAATTTGCCGGGTGCCGAGTCACCGTTGCCAGCGGCAGCACCGGCGTCCGGCGCGGCGCCCTTCCAGCTCCGCCTCGTCCTGGATGAGGCCAATGAAAATGCCGAACCGATGACCAACAATGTCAAGGCAGCCGACGGGAACACCGCGCCGGAAACGCTCTACGTGCAGAAGGCTCCCTTGATGGATTACACGGCCATCAGCTCAGCCAACGTTTTGACCGACCCATCATCGGGCGCCCCGCAGATTGAAATCCTTTTGACGGATCAGGGACGCGAGCAATTTGCCAAAATTACGAAAGAGAACCTCAACAAGCGCATCGCCATCGCCATTGATGGCCGGTCATATTCTGCGCCGGTGGTCAGGGAGGAGATTACGGGTGGCAAGGTCCGGATTTCCGGCTCATTCACTGAGGAGCAAGCCCGGGAACTCGCGGCCAAAATCAACGCGGCGATCAGTGTTAAGTGACCGGTCCTTGATCATTTGCTGCCTCAAGGCCCTTGGAACACCCGGTAGAAACCTCGGCTGAAACCGGGCGCGGTCGTGTCCTCAAAATCAAATGATCCGCCGGCCGGAGCGCCAAAAGTCCCCAAAGAAACCCAGCCCTTCAAATCATCCGTAACTTCGATGACATAATTGAGGCCTTCTTCGCCATAGATACGAAAAAGGAAGTTGCCGCTGGACGGGTATTGCAGCGCTTCCAGAACGGGCGGAATTGAAATAAAAGGCTCGGCGGTGATTTTGTAGTCGTCGAACAACATATAATTATTACCCGGCGACTTGGGATCGCGGATGAACCAGACGGCATCGACGTCGCCCAGGTTCAGGCTGGCGCCGGTGGTGGTGATCGGTTTGGAATTGGCAATGATGACTTCATTGAGCGAGGCCGTCCACAGATTACGCGCCAAGTTCATCCAGATGACCAGGTCGTAAACTCCGTTATTGTCGAATTTGAAATTGGTGGCGGCAAAACCTTTCCCGTCATCGAGGAGATAAGAGATGTCTTTGGAGGAATCAGCAAAATCCACCGTGAAGAACCGGTGTCCATTGGTGCTGTAAACGCTCCAACGGAAATCATCCGCGCGAGCATTCGTCGAGTCCACGATCTGCATCAAGACCGAGAATTTCACGACCGAAAGGCCCGCCGGAACCGGAGCCGCATTGACGGGCCGCCAAACACTCGTGAACTCGTTGGTGTCAGTGGGAGGGAAAAACCCTATAAAAGCTTGCTGGCCGTGACCCGGGAATGACTCGGCGAGTCCATTGCCGCCGGAGCCTTCACCCGCCCAGCCATTCTGGCCCGCAAGTTCAAACTGAGCATTAAATCCTTCTGAAGCCTCAAATCCTGTCGAATAAATGACGCTGGCGCCCGGGGAGGCACCTTGCCCGCTGACCAAGCCTGTTCCAAGAAGCCACGCCAACAGGAAAGCGGGAAGAAGGCAGCACCGAAGTCTGGCGGACCGTGAACTGATACGCAGCCGAGTTTGCCTGCCTGACGACTTAACCATGGAACGATTTGACGGATGACCGATTGGGTTGGGATTTTGTTGCGACGGTTCTCCTGCGTTCTCGTGACGCTGTACTCTCTTTCTTACCTTCGCAACTCTTGCCGCAAGGAGGTGGGTCGCTGAGGTGAGGAGGATTGACCTTGAGCCGGCTGGCTGATCCCCCGAGGACCACTGGACTCGCTCGGCTGAATCGTTACGGAACGAGACGGGCTGGTGGGCGCGGGTGACGGCATGGAAACCACCGGGGCGGACCGGGTCACCGACGGAGCAAATGTTTGCGGCGCAGAATGTTGTGGCTGGGCCCAAGTCGGCCTGGATAGACCAGGAGCCGGCGCGATCACTTGCGGCCTGAAAGTGGGAGTGGGCAAGCTCTGCCGTTCCATCGTTACGCCGGTCGGCGGCTTATAGACTTCCTGCCGGGTGATCGGCGCCGCCGGCCTCGCCGGTTCGGGTCTCACAAATTGTCTTTGCTGAATAACGGGAGCAGGCCGTTGTTCGATAGTTGTCACGCGCGGCTGGCTGATGGATGGCTGAATGGTCGTCGCCGGCCGCTCGAAGGTTGATGGCCGAGCCGGTTCAAGCCTGGGCTGCGTCGGAGCAAACCGCGGCGCCACGGTCTGCGGCGTGGATCGGTTTTCGTAGGTTCGCAAGGGTGGCGTTGCGGTCAGACGACTGGCTGTGCTTTCCTGGCGGAGCGGTGTCGTTTGAATTGGGGCGGATGGCGTAATGGGAGCCGGACGGCTGATCGGTTCGATCCGGCGGACAGACGCAGCCGAACCACTTTGCGCCGAAACCAAAGGCGCGCTGATCGGCTTGGGAGGTGTTGACACACTCGGGGCAGCCGTCTCCGGCCTGCTCGGAATTGTGTTCCGCTGCGTGACCAGCGGTGAACGGAGGATGCTGGGTTCCGAACTCACCATGCGGCCTGAGTTTTCAGGCGATTTGTTTAAAGGCTCTTTTCGGACCTCTTGTGACGGTCGAATCACTTTGAAATTGCCGGGAGTCGAGGGTGCGGATTCGGACCGGCTGCCAATTTGCGGCTTAAAAAGCGAAGTCCCGCCCGCCGCGGCGCCGGCTTGGGCAGGCGGGCTCTGTTTTCGCTGTTCCTGCGCAACTCGGCTTGCCGACGGACTGCCCGCCGATTGCCTGGAAGGTTGATCGGAAGGAACAGGTTGCGGCCGGGTGAGAGCTGGACCAGGGCCGCCAGCCATTCGCGATGAGATCGCCGCCGGCGCATTCGCACGGCCAGACGCAAAGGCGGCTTGCGGTGATTCCTGCTGCGCGCGGGTTGCGGCAGCGGTTTCAGCGGAGTTCACCACCGGTTTGGGGCGATACAGCACCAGATCATTCCCGGCCTTTTCCAGGCGGTCAGGCTTGATGAGCGTTCCACCCGCCGCCGGCAAATCGCGAATGGCGACCTTGCGGATTTCAGACCGGGTGGCGCCGGCGACGAGCTCCCGGCCAAGGCCTTCGTTGACCACGGTGTTTTTGTCACCTTGGATGTAATTGTTCACCACGGTGCTGTTCTGGTAGATGTTCACCACCTGCGAATGCGGCACGTAATAATGCCACGGATCGCGGTCGCAAAAGCGCTGGATCGGCATGAAGGTGTAGCAATCGCTGGCCAAGCCGAAATCAAAGCTGATTCCCACCCGGTTGTTGAAATAACTGAAACCAATACCGTGCGTGTAACGAGCCGAGGGCGGCAAGGGCGCCCAACCGCAATAGGAGCCGGCGTTGCGCCAGGAAACCCAGGAGGGACCCCAGACCAAGTCCGGCGTCCATAGCCAGCCGTGATGCGCATGGCGCTGCCAGCGCCCATAATGAAAAGGAGCCCAACCCCAGGAATAATCCGATTGCCAGTACCAGCCGCTATCCGTATAAAGCCAGCGTCCCCCATGACCGTAGGGCCGCCAGGCCGGTTGCAGCACGGCGATGGTCGGTTGCCAGCACCGGCCATAATCAGCCACTTCAACCCAGGACCCGTACGGCTCCAAAGAGCTGTAAAAATAATTGTAACTCACTTGGGCCGGGGGCGTGACATAGACGACCTGCGCCGGTGCTGTGGCATAGACGACTTGGGCGGGCGGAGCTTCAGCGACACTGGCAGGCGGAGGCGTCTCAGCGACCGGCGGATTGGCATACGGAGAAGGAGCGGGCGCGGGCGCAGCGACGCCATCCGGCCCGATAGGAGGAAGAACGCTTTCAGGTTGTGCCTGAGCGGGTTGAGCAGCGATGACGGCAATGGTTGCGGTGGGGGTTTGGAGAGCCTGTGCCAAGCCAGCGGCCGATTTGTCGTGATTCAGCATGGCCGCTATGACGGCTGGGGAAATGCCGATATCGTTCAAATAGACAATTTCCTCAGCACCCAATTCATAGCGCTTGGCCGAGCCTTCGATGAAGGCCAGGACCACCGCATCGCCCACCCCCGACTGGGCCAGTTTAATGATTTCGGCCGCGTCGTCGGAAAAGTGAATGTTGAGTGGCGGAGTGATGGTGATCGTTGCGTTGGTCCCATTGGTCGCGCCGGCCGGCTGGGCGTAGGCCGCTAAATTCGTGGCCGCAGATGTATTGTTGGTTGGGGCTGACTGGTTGCTGACCTCATTCTCAGCTTCGCATCCCAAGAAGAGAGTCGCAGCCGCCAGGACCGCCACCAGCCTGAAGATTGTTACGATGAGAGGTTTCATAGGAATTCCCAAAAAGGCAGGTCGTTTAGCGCCAGTGTCAAAAGGATCGTCAAATTGTTATTCGGTTCCACAGCTTCCTTGGGCTGCACCCGATGCTCCTGGCAAAGAGCCGCTCAAAGGGCCGCTGCACTGTCCGTCGTTGCGTTTCGTTTTGCTGCTGTCATTACAGGCTCAAGTTCGCTTTCAAGAGACTGCTTATCTTATTATTCAATCTGCCTGATAGACGAAATCCTGCGGGCCAGTATTCAAGCTGCCGTCCTCCCTGCCCTGGTTTTCGCAGCGCATCAGCACCGCAACCGAACGGTGTCAGGATTGTCCCCGCAAACCCAGGGCGGACCCCGGCTCGAAAGGACCCCAGCCGACTCCTTTTCGTGGTCCGCCCTGAATTCGCGGGGATTCTCTGTCCGGGTGGCACGCTGCAAGGTCTTTTTCAAACAGGCAGGAATTTGGGGGATAACAGGGCGCGAGCTGATGAGCGCCCACCGAGCGTGGGAGGCTGCGCCCGCTGCCGCTGCCTTTGCCCCAAAGGCGGGTCTGCAAAAAACATTGCACGAACGGGCTGACTTCAGCATTTTAAGCACAGGATTGGCCGGAGAGATGGCTGAGTGGTTTAAGGCGCGCGCCTGGAGAGCGTGATTACCCGAAAGGTAACGGGGGTTCGAATCCCTCTCTCTCCGCCAAACTCAATTCCACTCAATGTTTACAGGGGTTCAGAGAACGGAGGTGGCGTGACGGCGATATTCTTGTCCGCGCCTGACGGTTTTGGCTCAGTCGAATCGTGATCGCCACTCCGCGCGGGAGTTTCCCCCCGTGGCTTTGTGGCTTTGTTCCGAATCATGGGTTGAACGTTTTCTCGCGGCAATGCGCTTTGCACGAGCGTGTGTCATGGGGCTGGTGGCGCCACGCTAACCGTGCGATAAAACCGGTGCGGCAGTGACCCCGCCTCGCCGTCGGTGTAATCTGCCGTCGCTACCGAGAATTGGAGCGTCGAGAGGTTTTCGATGTTCTCACCGTTGAAGCGTCATTGATACGCAGCGGTTCGGTGCCGGTTGCGACTACTGAAAACAGCGCGTCTTCGGAAGCTATCAACGCCAAGCTTCGTGGGTGAAGTGTGACATCGGGTGGTTCACCCGCCGAGACCAGTAGAACCGCAGTTGGACACTGGACAATGATTCCGAGCCAGAGCGACCGAAACGGCGTTCGCGTTGCGCGACGGCAGGCGTAGGAAGGCGAACGCCTGTGATCGTTTTGAGTACGGTCATTTGTGGAGTCTTGCCTCTTATTCATATCTCCGCGCTGGTTGGCGTTATCTGCGTGAGCCTCCGGTCAGGCATTGGCGGGTCAAGGAACATTTTATTCGCCGCCGATAAGCCACGGCGAGCAAACGCTCGTCCGCGCGTCCGCGAGCAAGCCGGACGGAAAGCGCGGCGTCGCGCAACCGCGTTCCGAAATGAAGGAAACTCGCCGTGCCGACGGTCGGGGGGCCGTTGCCAGGGGGCCTTTTGGGGGAAATTTCCGCCCGGCTCAACCCATCGAATCATTCTCTCCCTATTCTCAAGTCGTCGCGCGAGCCTTACCGATCACCGGGAGTTTGTTCATCGCGAATCGCCGCCGCTTCACTTCAAAAGGTAGCGTCCTGATTTTCTCGTGCCGACGCGCCTGACCAATCCAGCGTCCAACAGGGGTTGAAGCAACTTCATCGCGCCCTGGCGGGTCACGCCCAGCCCGTCCCAGACTTCCTGCGGCGTCAGGCTCTTGCGATCCCGAAGCAGTTGCAGCAGTTGCTCCTGCTTGGGGCGCAACACGAGTTTCTTCTTTCCCGATTGTGCGGAGAGCTTCTGCACGCGCGTCCAGACCCGCTCCAAGGTGCTGAGCAATCCCTCGGCGCAGTATTCCAGCCAGCCGGTCAGGTCCTCGCCTTCGCGGCGCACGGCGTCCAGCGCCGCGTAATAGCGCGGACGGTTCTCCCAATAGAATTCGTCCACCGAGAAGAGGTGATGAGTATCGAACCCGCGCCGATAGAGTTCCCACAAAGCCAGCGCGCGGCCTGTGCGCCCGTTGCCGTCCGCAAACGGATGAATGGCCTCGAAACGGTAATGCACGATGGCCGAACTCAACACGGGCGACAGTCTGTCGGACTCGTTGTTCCACCAGGCCAGCAACTCGAACATGAGACCGGACACGTCTTCGGGCGCCGGCGGCAGATAGCGGCCCACGCGCACCGCGATAGTGCGGTAACGCCCGGCCGTGCCCTGGTCCATCACGTCGCCCGCGATGATCTGGTGGAGGCGCAGGATTTCCTCGTGCGTGATTTCGCCCTTGGCCGCGTTCTTTTCCACGAACCGCAGTCCGGCGAAGTAGTTCAACACTTCGCGCTTGGCGCGGGCGGCCACGGCGGGGACTTCCCGGCCTTCCTCCACGGCGCGCACCTGTTCCAGCGTCAGCGGATTGCCTTCGAGGAATGGGTGTTGCGCGTCCGCGTGTCCTTTTGCAGCGCGGGAATCCAAGGCACTTCAATCGTGGCGGCGAGTATCCGCTCGCGCACGGCGGCAATTTGTTCCACCCGCGCCAGCAAGGCCGGCGTGATAGTGAATTGCGGCTGGTAACTCACGCGGGACATCGTGGCCGTGAGACAACCGTAAGTCAACGGATTAGACAACCGCCCCATCTGCGGCGGACGCCTCCGCACCCGATAGCGCGGTCGGGCTTCGACCAGGCCAATGGCGGAGCCGTGCAGGTCCAGAATCAATGCGCTGCCGTCCCGAAAAGTCTTTGTCCTTGTTCGCGGAGCGGCGGCGTGGTTCTCTGCAACACAGGCGTGAAGGGTGCCCAGGCTGCCTGGGGCAATGCGTTCGACTGGTGCGGCTATTTGGGCCTGATCGGAAACGAGCGCGTGGGGGCGACCCTCATGCCGGACCCGGCGAGTCTCCGCCCAAGCTGGTTCCAAAACCGCGATTACGGCCTGATCCTAAATCCGGCAGTTGTGGAACGAGAAAACCGCAGATGGACGCAGATAAAACGGGAAAAGCAGTGCTCACCCAGGAGGTGAATTCTTGCCGGTATTCAACTCGTTCGTATCTGCGTTCATCGGCGTTTATCTGCGGTTGAATTGCTCTTTTTAGGCTGCTGGTCGCCAATCCCTTCGGTCGAAAGGCAATGAAGCAAGGTGAGAACCGCTCCCAATCCGCCGTAAGCGAGCCGACCGGGGAAGTGCGAATTCCGAAGTTCAGTCAGTTCGACAATCGAAGTTCGTCATTCGTCGCAGCCAACTTCAAAACCCTGTAGGAGCCGAGGTAACGAGGCTCAAACACCAAGGAAACCAGAGCCTCCTTACGTCGTCTCCTACAGTTCTGCAATCGCCTCGTCACTCCAACGGCGCGTTGCACCGAGGGTTCAGGAAGACCCAGGCGGCTCGGTCGGGAGCAGGTCGGCCAGCGTGGAGGGGTCGGCGAGGCCTTGGAGGATGGTTTCGATGATCAGCGCGAGATTGGGATGAAGCCCCTCGCACAGGGCGGTCTCGTCCCGTTCGCCGGCGAGGAGGCGGTCGAGGACTCGGGAAAGGGCCTGCCCTTCGAGACCGGCTTGGGACATCGCCTGCTGATGCTGCGTCACGGCCTCGCGGGCCTCGTGTTGTCCGGCACAGGCGGCGACGGTGGCGAGGATGAGGGGGGCGAATCGCCGCAGTTCGTGCCGGGTGCCGGCGAAGTTGCGCTTGGCGTCGCGGGCGAGGCGGCGGTATTCGCGGGCCTTCGTTTGGAGTTCCGCCTTTAGGCGGTCTTCGGTCGCGGCTTGCGCCTCCTGGTCCGCGATCTCGGCGAGAAGTCCGTAGGTCTTCCAAATCTCCGCCGCGCCGGGGTCGAGCGTCTGCTTGATGGCCAGCGCCTCCTCCGCCAGTTGCCGCGCCTCGGCCAGCCGACCGGGCTGGGTTCGCAGAAGGTTGGCGAGGTTGTTTAGGTCTGGGGCCAGCTCTTTCGGATTTCCCATCGCCCGGTCAACCTCGATCGCCTTTCGATACCACATCTCCGCCGCGTCCGGCTTGCCAGCGTTCTGGTTGACGCTGGCCAACTGGTTCCAAGTCCGGGCTGCACCCGCCAGGTTGCCGCGCTCCTCCTTGATGCGTGCCGCCTCGCGGTAGTGCTGCTCGGCTTCGTCCCACTGCTGCGCTTTCTCGAAGACCATGCCAAGTTGATGCCAGGCCACGGCTTCCATCGCCGGTTCGCGCAATCGCTGGAACAGCGCGAGGGCGGTGCGGTAGCGCTCGGCGGCTTCTGGCAAATCGCCCTCCTGCATCGCCAGCGTGCCGAGTTGGCCAAGCACCACGCCCTCACCCCGTTGGTCACCGCCGATTTCTCGCTTCACCGCCAGCGAGTCTTCATACGCCCTCCGCGCCTCGGCATACTTGCCTTGGTGCCGGAGCGCAGTAGCCTTGTCCGTCAGCAGCGCACCCCGATGCCGCTTGACACTGTCGCTCGGCTCCAACTGATCACAGACGGCGATGGCGTCGTCGGCCGCCTGGGCTGCCAAATCCGGCCGTCCGCCCGCGCTGAGGCACCGGCCCAGACGGCCCAGAGTCAGCGCCCGCTCGTAGCGGGGCGCGTCGCCCAGTTGGGCCAGGATGGCTTGGAAGATCTGCGCCGCCTCGGCCACTTGGCCCGCTTCGAGCAATTGCTCGCCCCGGTTGGATTGCGCCAGAAACCACGCCTGCGACCCGGCCTCGCCCGCCGCCGCTTGGGCCTTGGCGGCGAGGCGCGTCGCCTCCTGCTTGAGGCCGAAATTGCCGAGGAACTTGTTCACGTTGTCGGCGAAGTCCACCGCGTCCGGGTCGCCGGCGTCGAGGGCGGCGCGGACGGCGTGGAGCAGGTTGGGCAGTTCCCGCCACGCGATGGCCCGCGCCTGGTGCGGATTGCGGATGTCTTCTTTGTAGAGATAGCCGGAGAGGGCGTAATACCGCTGGCGGTGGGCGGCGCTCCACTGGGTCCGCTCCGCGGCGTCGAGTTGCGCCCAAAGCATCGGGGCCAGCGTGGGGTGAAACCGGAAAAACGGCACGGCCACTCCCGGAATGTCCTCCGCCTCGATGAGCGCCGCTGCCTCCAACTGCCGGCGCAGCGCGGGCCAGAGATTGGCCCCGGTGGAGGCTGGCGTTCGCTCCAGCATCTCGCGCAACTGGGCGGCTTGCTGACGAAGCTGGCCGGGCTGGATTCGGGCCAAGGCTTCCGGCGGAATCTCGACGCCGTCCGGCAAGTTCAGTCCCGCCACGCGGAGGATCTGGCGAGGATCGCCGCTCTCCAGCGCCGCGAGCATGATTTGGATTCTTGCCCTGGAGCCGGCTTCATCACCAAGGCCAGTGATGGCCACCAAGTCGTCCTCCATTGCCCCACCTTGAAACACTCCCAGCCTTGGGAGCACCTTGCGGGCGGCGGCGTCCAGCTTGTCAAGCGAGAGTTCCAGCGAGGCGAGCAGGCCCGCGGGGGTGTCTTCCTCAATCCTCGTAGCAGCCGACGTGAGTCGGCTCTGATCCTTTTCGTGCGTTGAAGAGTGAGCGGACTCACGTCCGCTGCTACTTGACGAGAGCAACTGCTCCAGCCGTTCGCCCAGTTCGGCGGGGCGGCGGGTCTTGAGCTGCTGGGCCAGCACGCGGATGGAGAGCGGGTGGAACTTCACCCGGTCGAAGAGTTCGATGAGCGCCTCGCGCTGCGGGGCCGGCACGGCGGGCGCGGGCGGGAGCTTCATCAGGGCGGCGCACCATTCCAGCGCATCGTCGGGCGCCTGCTTGCTGCCCAGTCCATCGAGCGGGATGCGCCGGTGGAGGTGGGTGCCCTCCACCTTGTAATCCGCATGGCCGAACTCCGGGCGGCGCGTGGTGCAGAGCACGCGCGTCCCGCCGGCCAGGGACCACGGCACCGCCGCGCTCAGGAGCGCCTGCAAGGACTCGGGCGCGAGCGC
>CAYIIH010000012.1:0-24121 GCA_964363225.1 uncultured Verrucomicrobiota bacterium
CACGCCGGCAGGAGCGGATTCGAGGCGCGACTGGCCGTGCGAGGAGATGGAGTAAACCAGATGTCCGTCGGGGGCAGTGGCCAGGCGAAGGCGCACGGAGCCGTCCGGGCTGGTGAGGTCGAAGGTTTGATCGGCGGCGATAAGACAGTTGGCCGCGAACAAGAGGATAAGGGTGGAGCGGAGCATGGCTTTTGTGATGGTTGACATGTGATGATGGACGTGGAGGGTTAGTGTTGTGAAGGGATCAATAGTGTCGTGCTTTTGCCTTCCCCGTTGGCGTCGTTGTGCCCAGCGTCCAACAAGCAAATGCACCCCGCCACTTCGCAGCGAACCGTCAGTTGCTCTTGGCACGCGTTCATGGAGTCGAGCCTATTCCCCTTGGCCGGGGCGTCAAGCCTCACAAACCCGCCGGGGCGGCGCGGTCAGTGAGGATCAAACTGTTGGAGCCGATGGACGTGGCTCTCTGGCGCGATGCCAAAGAATAGTGGCAGGGAATCCTCCAGGGCCATGACGATCCGGTGCCTGAGGCGCTGGCCAGAGTCACGCGGAACTGGAACCGCCTGCGGATGCCGGCTCCGCTGGACCAAGACAAGGGGAAATAGTTCTTCAACAACTCAACGTTTCAACGTGGCCCAAGCCCATTCATCGCGTCGTAAATCGCGCCGGGAAACTCAACTGACCGCTTGCCCCATCCGGCGAACTTCGCCCGCAGGGCACACAAAGCCAGACTTGACGCGGCGGACGGGAAGCGTTTCATTTCCCCCGTGATCGCGACCAGACCCAGAGTCCCAGCCCGCCGTGCGGAGCCGCGCCGGTGGACGTTCGCCGAAATGGCCGCCGAGCTGCCGGAAACCAACTTGCCCACCGAACTGTGGGACGGAGAACTCGTCATGTCCCCAGCCCCTTCCTTCTTCCACCAGGAAATCGTCGCCCGGTTCTACAAGCTGCTTGATGCCTGGGTAGAGCAACATCGCCTGGGCAAGACTGCCCTCGCCCCGCTGGACATGGTGCTCGCGCCGCACCGCTCCGTGCAACCCGACGTGATCTTCATTGCCAACGAACGGCTGGGCATCATCGGCGAGTGCGTGGAGGGGACGGCGGACTTGGTGGCCGAAGTGCTCTCGCCCGGAACCCGCCGCCGGGACCGCCTCGACAAACGCGACCTCTACGAACAACACGGCGTGAAGGAATACTGGCTGATCGACCCCGAAGCCCGGACGGTGGAGGTGCTGTTCCGCGAACGCGGGGAATACCACCTCGTGGGCCGCTGGCAGCCGGATGGACAGGCCGCGTCGCACCTGCTCAAGGGCTTCAAAATCCCCGTCAGGGAATTGTTTGGGAGTGCGGTCAGTGTCAAAGGGCAGAACTGACCCGTTCACCACGAACAGGCGACTGGAAAGTCGCCCAAACCGGCAGCCTCGAAAGGCTGCCCTACACTTACTTGGCTCTGTGGTGTGATGCCAAAGGACTGCGGCAGGGAATCCTCCAGGGCCATGACGATCCGGTGTCTGACGCGTTGGCCAGGATCACGCCGAACTGGAACCGCCTGCGGATGCCGGCTCCGCTGGACCAAGACAAGGGGAATTAACTCTTCAACGAGGCCACAGACCATTCATCGCGTGGTAAAGCACGCCGGGGCGGCGGCCCTCTACTGAAAAGACCTGCGCATGTCGAGCTGACGTTGGGCAGGCTTTCCAGCCTGCCGGTGAGGCGGACTTTCCAATGCGGCGAACGAGCAGTCAATCCGAGTTCCAAGCCTACAGAAACGAGCGACTGGAAAGTCGCCCGAACCGGCAGCCTCGAAAGGCCGCCACGCGGGCGGGGGCGATGCGTTTGGGCGGAGGTTCGCAGGTGGGGTCGAAGACCAGGACTTTCAGGTCGCGGGCGGGAACGAGGTGGCGCCACAGGAAGGCGTGCATCCGGTCCTCGGCGGGCACGGCTTCGTGGGCAAAGACACAGTTCATGGCTCAGGCCAGACCGAGGTCCTTTTTCGCCTTGGCCCACGGGACGCGAGGCTTGTTTGCCTGGCGCGCAATCGCTTGATTGAGTTCGCGCAAATCCTCCAAGTCCTCGACCCGTTCGTTGAGGGCGGCCAACTCTTCCTGGAGGGCACGGAGGGAGAGTTTCGGCTTGGGGGCTCGCCGGGCGGGTTTTCCGATGGCGTTACTCATACTCATGCCGCAAAGAGGCTGTCCAACTCCACGGTGAAGGTCGGAACCGCGGTGCTCGCCAACCGCCCGCCCGGCCCGTGGACAGCGTGCTCGGCAAAGTCCTCGCCCTGCGGCTGGCGGTGGACTTCGATCGGTTTTTCCGGTCCCAGCACCAGCCAACATTCCTTCACGCCGGCGCTGGCGTAGGCGCGGAGTTTGGAGCGGTCGAAGTCGTGACTGGTCACACAGACTTCAATGACGAGTTCGGCTGTAGTCGGGTGGGCTTGGCGAAAATCTTCACGCCGTCCCCGCACCACGGCCAGATCCGGTTCAGGTTCCGAATCCCCGAGGGTCAGTGGCTCCTCCCCGCGCACGTGACATCCGGAGGGCACGGCCCCGCGCAGAATGTCTTCAAGGAATTCCGAGAGGAAGGAGTGCAACGGTGATTGGGACATTTTGTGGAAAATTTGGCCGTAGAGCAGTTCGGTTTTCTCCGGGATGAGGCCGAGGTCGCCCAGCGCATGATAGGCTTTGACGCCGAGCGGCCAGACTGCCGGGCCGCGGAGGACTGGTTTCGGTGCTTCAATTACCGTCATGGGACAAAAGTAATCCTTCGTGGCGTCGCCGCTCACGTTCATTTTCCGGCCGTGAACGGGTCTTCCTTTACGATCCAGTCGCAGTGGCCGTGGGATGGAGCTGTTGCTGGCATCCTCGGTAACGCTCGCCCGGCGCGCGGTGCCCTGATTGAAGATGCGCACGACGATTCTCTCTCGAACTCGACTTCGGAACGCCGCTCAGCGGTAACGATGACGTGCTGAGGGTCTCGACACGGACAACGAGCTCGAATCGTCTCTTCCTTCGCCTGAAAACCTTCTGGCAACACCTGTGAGAAAGAGGCAGAATCCTCTTATGAAAACCCTGCACCTGCTTGCCCTGGCTGCCCTGGCTTTTCCAGCAGCCGCGCCAGAAGCGCCGCCCTTCAACCCCCAGGGCCGCCCCAACCGCAACCGCCCCGGCCCGTGGGACAATGATGTTCTGGTCTATCGCCTGGCCGCCGATGGAGGCCCGGAGAAGCTGGCCACCTTTGAACGCGCCGGGGTGCCGACCGTCGCCCGCCTGAAAGACGGGCGGTTCATCGCGGCCTTCCAGCACTTCCCGGCCGGCGACGACCGCAACTTCGACCGCGTGGCCGTGCGGTTCTCCGAAGACGAGGGCCGCACCTGGAGCAAGCCCGAGCCGATCGCGGTGGAGGGACTGGAGTCTGGTTTGGCGCGGCCGTTCGATCCCACGCTTGTGCCGCTGCCCGACGGGCGCATCCGGCTCTACTTCACCTCGAATCGCAGCCCGGATTTCCGCCGCAGCACGCCGGCCATTTACTCGGCGATTTCCTCCAACGGCATCAGCTACGTGTTCGAGCCGGGAGTCCGCTTCGCCGTCGAGGGCCGCATCGTGATTGATTGTGCCGCCGCGCTGCACAATGGCGTGTTTCATCTGATCGTGCCCGAGAACGGCGGCGCGGAGGACTTCATGACCCGGCCTCAGCGCGGCCAACCGCCGCGCAGCGGCACCGGCTACCACGCGGTCAGCCGGGACGGCTTGAAGTTCGAGCGCGTCGCGGACGTGACCCTTGTCTCGCGCGACCGCTGGCTCGGCAACATGCAGAGCGACGGCGGACGACTGGTCTTCTTCGGCACAGGCCCCGGCCCGTGGCCGGTCACGAGCGCGGACGGAGTTGCCTGGGAGCGCGAGGTGAACCCAGTGCGAGTGCCCGGCGCCGACCCCGGGGCGGTGAAATTGCGCGATGGCTCGTGGCTCGTGGTCGTGACTGGACCGCCACGGCCCGGCACCGCGGGCGCCCTGCAACGCCGCCCGACGCCAGACGAGCCTCCCGGCGACAGGCTGGAGCCAGCGGCCACAGGGCAGGAGGAACCTCCCGGCCGTGAACGCGGAGCGCGAGACGCGGGAGTCCAGCCGCCGCCCGCGGTCAATGCGAGGCCGGCGCCGCGCCCCGGCGCTGACGAGCCACCGTTGGGGCCGCGTTTTGACGGAGTTTTTTTACGCATCCCTTCACGTGCTGCCGGTGACGAGGGAGTTGCGGCGAGTGTCTTGATCCCGCGGCAACCACGCTTCGCTAACGGCGCGCCGGTGGTCATCAACGTCACCGGCGGTGTTCAAGCCGGCTCTGCGCGCGGACGACCGGAGTATGTCGGGCACGGGTTCGTGGAGATTCACTTCGCCTTCCCGGGTGGCGGAGCCGGAGACGAGCGCAGCGGCGGCACGTACGACTTCCGCGGACCGGAGTGCATTCGCGCGCTGGCCGACGTGATTCGCTTCGCCACGGGCCGCATTGCGGACAAACAGGGCCGCCGGATCGGCGAGGTGGTCACCCGCCTGAAGGTGCTGACCAACAATGCCGGCCTCGTCGGCTCCAGCCACGGCGGCAACGCCTGCGGCCTCGCGATGGCGAAGTATGGAGATGAGTTTCCCAACCTTGCCTGGTATGCCTCGATGGAGTCGCCCTACGGTGAAGGCGCCGCGAACGTGGAACTGGGCGGCCACGAGAGTGGTGTGAATCCGGCCTGCGATCCCGTGACGGGCGCGCTCGATCTTTCGCGCCTCGCCTGGTCCGGCGACCTGTCGCCTGGGCTGTTCCGCAAGCCGATGCTGGTCTCGACGCGCGAACTGAAGGGCGCGTTCTTTTTCGACCTGAGTAGCGACGGACGGTTTTCGCGTGAGGACGACTTCCCGGCCAATTGCTTTGTTGGAGACGCGGGCGGCGGCGTGAAGGCGTGGTATTCGCCGCGCATCCTGGCTGAGGCGGAGAAGCGGCAGCTCGTGCGCAGCGACCGACCGGCGCACATCCCCACGCTGGCGGAGGCGCGCGACTTCTGGTCGTGGCGCGATGCCGCACCGAGCATTCCGGACGCGGTGCGCCGTTGCACAAACGTCGCGGTCATCGTCTATGCAAACGAGCACGACCACGTGCAGGCTGATCCCGCGCACACGCACATCCTGGAGCAGGTGGAAGGCTTTCGAAAGGCGGGCGCGCGCTTCGTTCGGCTGAATCCTGACCGCGCCTACGTCGAGCGCGTCGTGCCGGCCGGTCCGCGTTTTGAACGCGACCTGTCCTTCGCCGACAACCCTGCGGGCAAGACCTGGACTCGCGCGAACATCGCCGAGGGCCTGGAGCCATCCGCGTTCCCGCTCGGCCTCTTCATGCAAGCCGCCGTCTGTGAACTCGCGGACCGCGCCCAAGCTGGCAACTGGTCCGCGAATCTCGATGCGGTGCTCTATCCCGACACGCCGCGCGCCCCGGCCTTGCCGCCCCAGCAACGGCGTCCGGGACTGGAGGGTGGACCTGGGCCGGCACGTCGCCCGGACCGGTCGCTCGCCCCGGCACCTTCGAGCAGACCCGACCGCTAAGCGAAACGCATTTCTCCTCATACCCACCCTGTCCATGATGACTCGCCTCGTCCTTTCCATCGCCCTCGCCGCCACCTTCGTTTCTGCCGTGTCGCTTTCAGCCGCTGTCCCGCCTCGTGTGTTTCACGTCCGCGACTTCGGCGCAAAGGCCGACGGTATCACCGACTCCGGCGCGGCCATCCGGGCGGCGATTGCCGCGGCCAGGACGTCGGTTCCGCCTGCGGAAGTCGTGCTGGACGCGGGCACCTATCGCGTGCGGGCCGAGGACCCGCGCGGCTATTGTTTTCCCATCCATCAGGCCACCAACCTGGTCATGCGCGGTGCGGGCAAGGCTACCAAGATCGTGATCACGAATCCAGCGGCGGGCGCCTTCTCTTTCGGCCTCTGTCGCCAAGTCAGCCTCCACAACTTGGCGGTGGACTATGACCCGGTTCCATTCTTGCAGGGCACGGTTCGAGCCGTGGACGTCAAGGCCGGTTCCTTCGACCTGGAGGTCGAGGCCGGGTACCCCACGCCGGACGCGGAGAGTTTCCTCAAGGCCACGGAGCCCTACGGCAAGTGGGGCATGATCATGGACCCCGCCACGCGCCGGATCCGCTCGGGCACGCCGGACCACTACATGACGCCGCGCTGGGAACGCCGCGAGGACCGCGTGTGGCGGTTCTTTGCGGCGGACGAACACCATCGCCGTAACCTGGCCCACATGCGCGTCGGCGACGCCTACGTGCATCTGGCGCGCGGCTATGGCGGCGCCGTGCTGGCGCAGGGCTGCGACGGCATCCGCATCGAGAACGTAACGGTCCATGCCTCGCCCGGACTGGCGGTCGGCCTGGTCGGAAACCGGGGTGAGATCGTGGTGCGCGGCCTCGAAGTGCGCTTCGCGCCCGGCACGACGCGCTTGCTCACCGCCAATGCCGACGGCGTGCATTGCCAACAGAACCGCAGCGGACCCGTTATCGAGAACTGTTACTTCGAGGGCATGGCGGACGATGCCGTGAACATTTACGCGCCTCCCAACGTCCTGCGCGAAGTGCGCTCGCCCACGCAATGGCTGGTTTCGCCGGGCGCCCTGGTCCTGCCGGGCGACCGGTTGCAGGTGCTCGATCCCAAGACCGGTCGCCTGCGCGGCGAAGTGAAGGTGGTGGACGTCAAAGTGGAACAACGCGCATTCCTGCTCACCCTCGACCAGCCTCTCGAGGGCGCCGGGCCGGGCGCGGATCATCGCACGGCCGACACGCTCTACAACCTCGAGGCCTGCGGAGCCGGCTTTCAGATTCGGCGAAACCACATGAACGGCCATCGCCGGTACGGCTGTCTGTTGCGCGCGGGCGGTGGCGTGGTCGAAGACAACACTTTCGAGGACACGACGGGGGCTGGGGTCGTGCTCACCAACGAGCCCGACTGGCCGGAAGGCCCGGTGCCGTGGGGCATCACGATTCGCCGCAACCGGTTTCTCCGCGGCGGCACTTGCCTGGGCTATGCCGGCTCCTCGCACGGCGCGGCCTTGGCCGTGCGCTCGACGCGACTCGGTCACGGTCTGGCGGAAGCTGAGGCCATCCGCGACGTGGTCATTGACAACAACGATTTTCAGGATCAAGGAGGGGCGGCCGTGTTTGTGGGCGGGGCGAGGAACGTCACCCTCCGGGACAATCGCATCACGGCCGCATCGGGAGCCGAACTGCGGGGGAAGGGCGCCGCGATCCGGATCGAGCGCAGTTCCGGCGTAGCCGTGCTGAACAACACGGTGTCGGACCCGCGCCCCGGCACGACGGCGGCGGTGGAGATCGGACCGGACGTGAAGCCCGGACAAGCCGGAGCGCGTCTCTCCGGCCTGAAGGCCTCGCTCGCTCCTGAAGCCAAGCAGATGATTGACCGGCGAACTGCGCCTTGAGAATTCGGCTGCCTTCCGCTGCCAAGGCACTTCGCCTGCGACCTCCACCGCACCTGGGAAGGGAACTGCGAGCGTGAGCCGCAGTTTGCGGACGCTTGACCTGGTCAAGTTTCTTAACCTCGCGAGGGCAGCGTTTTTTGGCTCAAGCGCCCTGCGGCGGAGGCGACGGACTGCCGAGCTGCCGGCCAAATTCCCGCGGCGTCATCCGCTTCATCCGTTGGAACTGCCGGTTGAAATTGGACAGGTTGGTGAAACCACAGGCGAACGCGATGTCCGTGATTTTGTTTTCGCTCTCGGCCAGCAGGCGGCAGGCGCGGCCAATGCGCAACTGGTTGACGAACGTGGGGGAGGTCCGGCCCGAGTGCAGGCGGAAGAACCGGCTGAACGCGCCTTCGCTCAAGCCCGCCAGGCGCGCGACTTCCCGCAGCCGGATCGGTTGGTCGAGGCGTTCGTTGATGAATCGCAGCACCCGCTCCATGCGCTCCTGGTTGAAGGGACTGAGTTCCGCCGTGTAGCCGGGACTGGCGATGGCGCGGCACTCGGAACTGGACGCCAACGCCTCCAGGGCGGTGAGGAACAGCGCCAGGCGTCGCAGTCCGCTCGCGGCGCGCATGTCGGACATCAGCCGCGCCACGCGGTGACGGGTCTTGCCGGTGAATTGCAGGCCGGCCGACGCGTGCCTGAGCAATTGCCGCAGCGCGTGCGTGGCCGGGAGCTTCCAGAAGTCGTGGCCGAGGAAACTCTCCTCGAACTGCACAATCAAGATGTGGACCGGCCGGCGTGGGCGCGGTTTGCCTTCATCGCGTTGCCAGATGTGCGGGAGGTTCGAGCCGACCAGCACGAGGTCGCCCGCTTCCAGTTCGGTGATGTCGTCGCCCACCATCCGGTAGCCGGGGCAGTGCAAGGTGAGGATCAACTCGTTCTCGGTGTGGAAATGCCAGGGACACGAAAACCGGTGGCTGCGAATCTCCTTGAAGGTGAATCCTTCCTCCGAGCCGGACATCAGCTTTTCAAAAATGAGTTTCATGGCGCATCGTGGCGTCGGGTCAGGAAAGTATCAAAACTCGTGGCAAAAGGTGTAGCCAAAAGCGGGCCGCCAAGGTCCAATCTGCGGGACACGCTGCCACCATGAAGAAATTCAACGTCGGAATCGTGGGTTACGGTTGGGCGGCCACGGCGCATCTGCCTGCCATCAACGACGGCGCGCTCGGACAGGTGACGCGGATTTGCTCGGTGCGTTCGCTCGACGCGCGGGAGCTTTCCGCCAAGCACGGCTGTGCGCTCCAGACGGGCACGGACTACACCGCCTTGCTCGCGGACCCGGACATCCACGTCGTTTCCATTTGCAGCTATCACCACCAGCACAAGGAACAGGCCATCGCCGCGGCGCGCGCCGGCAAACACCTCATCGTCGAAAAGCCGCTCGCGTTGTCGCTCGCGGACATGCGCGAGATCGAGCAGGCGGTCCGGGCGGCCGGCGTCAGGTTTTGCCTCTGCTTCGAGTTGCGGTTCTCCACTCAGTTCCGCACGATCAAATCCCTCCTCGAGGCCGGCAGCCTGGGCCGGTTGCACTACGGCGAAATCGACTACTACCACGGCCTCGGCCCGTGGTATCGCGAGTTCGAGTGGTGCACCACCAGGGCCGGTGGCGGGAGCAGTCTGCTCGAAGCCGGCTGCCACGCGATGGACGCGCTGCTGCTCTGCCTGGGCGGCAACGTGGAGGAGGTCTTCAGTTACGGCGCCAAATCGGCCCACCCGACGTTCGCGGCTTACGAGTATCCGTCCACCACCACCACGCTGCTGAAGTTCAAGGACGGCACGGTGGGCAAATGCGCGTCGGTCATCGACTGCTGGCAGCCTTACTACTTCCACACCCACCTCGTGGGCAGCGAAGGCAGCCTGCTCGACCATCGGCTTCACTCGAACAAGCTGCACGGCGACGGCCGGCACCATTGGAAAGAACTCCCGTTCAAACCCGTTGATTCCGGCGATGTGTCCGACCACCCGTACCGAACCCAGTTCGACGCCTTCTTCGAAGCCATCGAGCGGGGCGAAGACATGCCGCTGACGGGATTGAAGGAAGCCGTGCTCACGCATGAAGTCATTTTCGCGGCGGACCGGTCGCTGCAACTGGGCCGCCCGGTCAAGCTCGCGGAAATCCGCGCTGGCTAAGAGTTTCAAATCTCAAATTTCAAATTTCAAATCCACAATCCCATGACCACTCCATCCCTCGCCCTCCACGGCGGCACGCCCGCCGTCAAAGACAAACTCCCCCACTGGCCCAGCTTCGACGAGCACGCGATCCGATCGGTCGAAGAAACCCTCCGCTCCGGCAAGGTGAATTACTGGACCGGCAAGAAGGGCATGGAATTCGAGAAACGCTTCGCCGCGTGGCAAGGCAGCGGTCACGCCATCAGCGTCGCCACCGGCACCGCCGCGTTGCATGTGGGCCTCACCGCGCTGGGCCTCGGGCCGGGCGACGAGGTCATCGTGCCGAGCTACACCTTCATTGCCTCGAGCTTCTCCATCGTGCAGGCCGGCGCCATCCCGCGCTTTGCCGACGCAAACCTTGACGACCATTGCCTCAGTGTCGAGTCTGCGGAGAAGCTCGTCACCGACCGGACCAAGGCCATCATGCCGGTGCACCTCTATGGCAACGTTTGCGACATGGACGGGGTGCGCGCGTTCGCCAAGAAGCACCGGCTGTTCGTCATCGAGGACAACGCCGAGGCCTTGGGCGGCTCCTACAAAGGCAAGAAGACCGGCACGCTGGGCGACATCGCCGGTTGCAGCTTCTGCCAGAACAAGACCTTCACCACCGGCGGCGAAGGCGGCATGGTCACCACCGACCACGAGGACCTGGCCTGGGCCGCGCGCAGTTTCCGCGACCACGGCTACGACGTGAAGGACCGCCTCAACCTGCTCGAGATGGAGCAGAAGCTCTCCTACATCCACAACAGGGTCGGCTGGAACTACCGCCTGACCGAGATGCAGTCCGCCATCGGCCTGGCTGAGCTCGACCGCATGGACACCTGGAACATGCCGCGCCGCCGCCGCAACGCGCAGATCATTCTCGACGCGCTCAAGGACGAACCGCTGATCAAGACCCGGCCCATCGACACGCCCGACCGGCGGAACGGTTGGTACGTAATGGCCTTCTCCCTCGACATCGAGAACATGCGCTGCGACATCGGCGAATTCGTCAAGGCCGCCGGAGCCGAGGGTGCGCCGTGCTGGAAGGTCTTCTGGCCGCAATGCCACACCGAGCGGGCTTTCCGCGACGGCAACGCGTTCGGCCGCTCGGGCTTTCCTTTCAAGTCGAAGGAATACGCCTGCCCGGCCAGCGTGGATTACTCGAAGGTCGAAGTGCCCAACGCTCTCTGGCACCAGACGCACACCTTCACCTGCTTCGCCTATCCGACCTACGAGCCGCACCACTGCGAACAGATCGGCGCGGCGCTCAAGAAAGTCATCCGGGCCTATGCGAAGTAAACATTGGATCAATGAAATGAGAGTTGGATGAATGGATTGGTGGATTCTTGGATCAATGAAAAGGACGCTCACCACATCAGCAATCCACGAATCCATCAATCCCTGAGCTGAAGAGGCTCATCCGCGCGTATGCGTATGCATGCTGAATCTGAAATCTCAAATCTCAAATCTCAAATGTCCCGCAAAGTGAGGTGGGGCGTCCTCGGCTCGGGCGGCATCGCCCGCCGCCGGACCATCCCGGAAGGCATCACCCCGGCCGCCCATGCCAAACTCGTTGCGGTCTTTGATGTCAACACCACCGCCAACGCCGAAGTCGCGCGCCAGTTCGACGCGAAGCCGGTCGCCGGCGTCGAAGAACTCCTGCGCTGCGACCTTGACGCGGTCTATATCGCCACGCCGCCCAATGTGCATCGCGAGCAGACACTCGCCTGCGCGCAAGCCGGCAAGCATGTCCTTTGCGAAAAGCCGCTCGGCCTGACCGTGGCCGACGCCGAAGCCCTGATCGCCGCTTGCCGAAAGGCCGGCGTTCGGTTGGGCACCGCCTTCATGATGCGCTTCCTCGCCCAGCACCAGGCAGCCCTGCAACTCATCCGCGGCGGCCAACTCGGCCAACCTGTCTTCGCGCGCGCCCAGCTTTCCTGCTGGTATCCGCCGGTGCCGGGCGCTTGGCGTCAAGACCCGGCCCTGGGCGGCGGTGGATCGCTCATGGACATGGGCGGCCATTGTATTGATTTGCTGGAGATGTTCTTTGGCCTGGTGTGCAGTGTGAACTGCTTTACCAACCGCACCGTCCACAGCTATCCTTCGGAAGACAGCGCGGTCGTGTCGCTCCGGTTCGCCAACGGCGCGCTGGGTGTGGTGGACGCTTTCTTCTGCATGCCAGACGAAGCAAGCCGGAACCGCCTCGAACTTTACGGCTCGCTCGGCAGCATTCTGGCCCAGGGCACCATCGGCCAAGGCGATCACGGCGAGATGATCGCCTTCCTCAAGCAGGGTGCCGGCGCTTACGATGCCCAGCAGGCGCGCTCTGGCCGCGGCGGCGTGGCGATTGCCCCGCCGCCGGTCAACACCTACCGCGCCGAAATCGAGGAGTTCAGCCAGGCCATCCTCGAAGGCCGCGAGCCCTCGAACAGCGCGGCGCTAGGCCGGCAAAGCCAGCGCGTGCTGGCCGCCTGCTACGCATCTGCGAAGACGGCAAAAGCCATTCAACTCGACTCGCCCATGCTATGAAAGCAACTACCACCCCGAGAGCGCCCGTCGCGCCGCCGGCTCAGGCGAGAAGCTCGTCGAAGCTGCCGTCAAGCTGCTGGCGGAGTTGCACGAATAGCGCATGAATGTTCCCCCTCACCTTAAGCCCACACTCAATATGAAGACGAACACCACCTCCTCTTCGCAGCCCACGACACGCCGCGATTTCCTCCGCACCTCCGCCGCCTTGGCCGGCACCGCCGCCCTGGCGCCACTCGCTCTCGAGCGCAACGCCCATGCCGCCGGCAGCGACGCCATCCGCATCGGGCTCATCGGTTGCGGCGGTCGCGGCACTGAGGCAGCCCTGAACGCCCTGAACGCGGGCAAGGACGTCCGCCTGGTCGCGCTGGCGGACATCTTCGACGAGCGCCTCAAGGCCAGCCGCGAGCAACTTATGAAAGCCAAGCCGGACCAGGTCGAAGTGAAGGACGACCATTGCTTCATCGGCTTCGACGCTTACCGGCAACTTCTCGCCAGCGGGGTGGACGTAGTGTTGATTGCAGCCGCTTCGCATTTCCATCCGCCCATGCTCAAAGCCGCGATTGAGGCGGGCAAACATGTCTTTTGCGAGAAACCCCACGGCATCGACATTCCCGGCTTGAAGATGTCGATGGCGGCGGCGGCGCAAGCGAAACAGAAGGGCCTCAGCATCGTGTCCGGCTTGCGCTGGCGTTACGATCCCGGCGTGCGCGAGACGATGAAGCGCGTCCACGATGGCGCCATCGGGGACATCGTGGCCATCCAGGAGAATTACCTCTCCAGTCCCTACATTGTGCGCGAGCGGCATCCCGGTCAGAGCGAAATGGAATTCCAGATGTGGAACTGGTACCACTTCAACTGGCTTTCCGGCGACCAGAGCGCGCAGCAACTCATCCACAGCCTCGACAAGTCTTCGTGGGCGATGCGAGACCAGCCGCCCCGCAAAGTGTACGGCCTGGGGGGACGACAGACCGCGCTCGACCCGAAGTTCGGCGACCAGTTCGACCATCAGGCGGTCGTCTTCGAGTATGCGAACGGCGTGCGCGTCTTTGGCTTCACGCGCGACCAGGCTGATTGTTACCGCGACACCAACGACTACATTCTCGGGACCAAGGGCCGGTGCAATCTGCTCAACTACCGCCTCGAGGGCGAAACCAACTGGCGCTACGGGAAGCCGCGCGAGAACATGTACGATCTCGAGCACGCGGAGCTCTTCGCGTCCGTCCGCGCCGGCCAGCCGATCAACAACGGCCCTTACATGTGCCTGAGCAGCGCGCTGGCCATTGCGGCGCAAATCGCCTGCTATACGGGCGCCATCCTGACGTGGGAAGACGTGATGAACTCCAAACGCTCCTTGGCCCTGCCGCGCTACGGATGGGACGTTGAACCGCCGGTCAAGCCCGGCCCCGACGGGCTCTATCCTACCGCGAGGCAGGGCAACGTCGAACACGAGAAATGGATGATGTGAAAAGGCGTGCCAGTGGCTGGAGTACGCAGACGCTCAAACGGAACTCTGCAATGGCTGCTTCCACATGCATGGCCAGGGCCGACGCCTCCTCACAAGAAGCCCGTGGAGTCAAAAAACTCGTCCGCCGGCATTCACGGATCACTTTTCGCTGATCACTTTTCGCTTGGCTTTCAACGAGTGACGCGGAAACTTCCATCGCATGCCCTGGAAAAATCGGTTGCTTGTGCTCGCCATGCTGCTTCTGTTTGCGGAAGCCCCGCGAGCCGAAGACGGGACGACCTCGGGAGCAAAGCCGGCCGGCCGCGTGGCGATTCTCCGCGATGATCTCCCCTCGTCGCCGGCCACGGCTTCGCCTGATGATCTTTCGCAAATTCTCCAAAGGGCAGGAATGGAAACCACCCTCATGAACTGCAGCGAGTTTGGCAATTCGAACACCTTCAATCACGACAGGTTCGATGTGGTCATCCTGCCTTACGGACCCAGTTTCCCGCTGAAGGCCGCGGACAACTTCCGCCAGTTCCTCCGCGAAGGCGGCAAGTTCTTTTCCACGGGCGGCTATGCGTTCGACCATCTCCTCGAACGAACCACGAATGGCTGGCAGCAGCCGAAACCGCCGGCGTTGCCGGACGTCAGCCAGGTGCTGTGGCGTTATCGGATTCCCGCAGAGGAGATTCGCGGCCGAGGCAAGCTGACATTTTCAGGATTTCTCAAGGCGCAGAACATTCGCGGTTCGGGCATGGCTTATTTTGCCGTTTATCAGTACGCCGCGGATGGCCGCATCACGGATTGGCAGGACATCTGCAAAGTGCGCGGCTCGCAGGATTGGAAGGAGTTTCAACACAGCTTTCAGGTGCAGGCGCAATCGAAGACGGTCGAGCTGCACGCGGGACTTTTCCAATGCCGCGGCGTCGCGTGGTTTGATGACCTGGCGCTGACGGATGGGAACGGAGACAAAATCCTGAACTCTGACATGGAAGCTGAATTCGATCCCGACAAGCAGGCCGGAAAGCAGTGGCAGCCCTCGGACAAGACCCTGTGCGAACTGCAAGACAGGGTTCGCCACTCGGGACAGCGGGCGTTGATGACGACGCTGCATTATGCGCTCCCGCCCGAGGAACGGCTCAACACCCGCCACGGCCTTCCGGAAGACGGACTGACGGTCGAGCCAACGCAGCTTGGGGTCTTCGATGCCGACTATCTGCTCGAACGCGCGCGCTCCGCTCGCGCCGCGTCCGAGCAAAGTGTCGTGCCTCCCGATTTGCGCGTGGAGGGCGATCTCGCCGGTTACGCGGCTTGCGGCGTGGCGGGCTTCGAGCACGCGCGCTGGATTCCGCTGCTCAATGCCTACGACCGTTACGGGCGTTTGCGCGGCGCAGCGGGCGCGCTGCTCAGGCATTATGCCGGGCCGTACGCCGGTTCGAGTTGGGCGTTCTTCGGCGTGACGAATCGCAACCTGTTCGCCGCATCCCAGCCTGGCATGGACGGCGCACTTGTTCGCGTCGTGCGTTCGCTGGTGCGCGACACTTATGTCGAATCCCTGACCAGCGACCTCGCTTGTTATCGGCAGGGCGAAAGCGTGAAGCTGAGCGTGCCGGTCTTCAATGGCGGGCGCACCGGGCGCAGCTTGAGGCTAACGGTCCGGATTTACGAGCGCGAGCCACTCGGACTGGACGAGCCGCCGATCGAGAGGCTGCTCGCTGAGTTGAAAACAAATTTCACAGTGGCGGCCGGCCAGTCTGCGTCCATCGCGATGGAGTGGAAGCCGGGCCAGTTTCGCAGCGACTTTTATTATCTGCTCGGCCAGCTCTGGGAAGGCGAGGAAGAGATTGATCGCATCCAGGGTGGATTTCTGGTGTGGAATGAAGAAACGATGGCCGCCGGGCCCAAACTGAGTTTCCGCGACAACTATCTCCGCCTGGGGAAACGTCCGATGTTCCTGTTTGGCACGGACGATTGGGCCTACGTTTTCAATACGAAGCGCGAGACGCCGCTCCAGTGGCTCCGCGACATGCGGTTGCGGCGCGACCTCGGCGTGCAGATTTACGAAAACCTGCAGTTTGGCGCGCTACCGCCATTCACCGCGACGAACGCCTCTCCCCGGCGGGAGCAGACGCTTCGCAAGGTGGACGGTCTGGTCCAGCTTTCGCAAAAGTACGGGCAAGTCTATTTCGCCGGGCTGCTGGTTGGCCAGAACACGGCCGCCAGCGAGCGCGAACTGGTTGCCCAGACCGCCTGGTGCGCCGATTTCGCGAAGCGCTACGCCGGAGTGCCGGGTTTGATTCATTATTTCAACGGCGATCTGCGTTGTCAGATCACCGAGGGCGTCACACCCCAATGGAACGAATTCTTGCGTGAGCGTTACGGCGCCACGGAGAAGCTCCGCGCCGCCTGGGGAAAGCGGTCGCCCAACGAGGAACTCGGCAAGATCCGCGCGGAGGATTTCAACGACTGGGGCCAGGCGTGGGATGATGTGAAGGTTCATGATCTGAACGATTTCCGCGCCTGGCTCATCCGCCACTGGCATACCAATTTGATCGCCGGTGTTCGTGAGTTCGACAAAACGCACCCGACGAGTTCGGAGTTCTACCAATTGCCGCACTCGGGCGTGGACATTCCCGCGGCCATCGGCGAGTTGGACTTGTGCAACTTCGGTTACTTCGACAAGCCCGGCGCGGACCTCGCGCGTTTTCCGGCGATCTGCAAGTACAACGATCAGCGCGCGCGCGGCAAATCGTTTGGCCCCGGCGAATACGGCGTGAAGACGCACCCCGCCTGGGGCGACGGCAAGGACTACGGCTACCACATCACGCGCACGCGCGAGCAGGCGATTGAGTTGTTCCTCGGCATCGCCCACTACACGCTTGGCCTGGGTGGCTCGCGCATTCACAACTGGTGCTGGAAGGACAGCGCCCACCACGTCTTTCCGTGGGGCATGATCTATCCTGGCGACGGCGTGCCGAAGGACATCGCCTACCTGCATCGCAACCAGAGTTTGTTGTTCCGCCACTTTGCGCCGGTCTATCGCGAGCCAAAGGTCTATCTGCTGACGGCGGACGGGCATCGTCTGGGCGGCGGCAAGTGGCAGGTCATCGAAGGAATCCTTGCAGGTTTCGATCTTGCGCTCGCCACACACGTCGAAAACCTCGGCACGCTGAACGAGCAAGGACTGCAAATCCCGAAATCGGCGCAGGTGATTTTCTGGCCATTGCCTTTCTGTCCTACGGACGAGACTTATGCCAAGGTTCTTGCTTGGGTTCGTCAAGGTGGCGTCCTGTATTTGTCCGGCGACATTTCCTACGACGAGCTGCGCCAACGAACTCGCACGAATCGGTTGGAGGAACTCTGTGGAGTGCGATTCGTCGCGGAGAACTTCCCCAATATTCGCGTGGGAGCGACGAACGCCGCCGCCGAACCATGCATCCGCGTTGAAGCTTCCACGGCACGAGTTCTGGAGCTTGCGAAGGATGGTGCGCCGATGTTGCTCGAGAACTCCGTCGGCCAAGGCAAAGTCATTTTCACAACCGACCCGGTCGAACTGCATTCCGTTGCGGCGCGACACGACAAAGACCTTGCGCTGTACCGCCGAGTTCTCGAAGCCGGTGGCATCAAGCCGCTTGGGCTGGAGCCGAATGACCCACGCATACACTTGTTCCGACAACCGCTGCAGGATGGCGGTCAGGTTTACGTGCTGTTCAATACCGACGAATCTCAGCCTGCGCGCACCGTCATTCTCACCGACTTCCGGCCACCGGTAACGTTGACCGTGGCGCGCCAGCGACCCGCGTTGCTTTGGTTCGACGGCCAAGGCGCGCTGCGGGCGGTCGAGACACAAGGCGACGGCAGCGTGGGCGGTAAGTTGCTCATCAAAGACGAGACGGGCGGCATCGCCATGTCCTTGGACGCTCAAGACCTCCGGCGGTCACAAGCGCTGTTGCTGATGCCGCTTCGAGCAGGAACGATTCGCCTGGCCACGGAACGGCAGTGGCGAAACGCAGCCCTGCACACCGGCGAAGTCCGCGACGGAAGGTGGTGGAACTATGAGACCGCACCGGTTCGCCTATCCGATTCCGGTTTGGTCATCAACATCATGCCGGATCAGGTGTTCAGCCTGTTGCTTGTGACTGAATCCGAAACCGCACGTGATTGGAGTCAAACTGTTGAGCGCGCGATGAACGATCCCGCATCGTTACCGTGATAACCATACGAGAGGACGGCGAATGAAAATGAACCCATCCGCAAATTGTTGTGCAGTCGGCAACGTGGCTCTGTTGATCCTGACGCTGGTCGCACCGAGGGCGTTTGGCGCGACGAATCAACCTCGCTACTACGCGCACACGGCCGTGCATGACAAGCACGGTGTTATCGCCCCTTGGTATCAGGGGCTGAACGGCCAGTGTGACTACCGTGTTCGCATCGCCGCCGAAACTCTCAAGCGTTATCCGTGGACGACCGGCACGAATTCCATCGCCAGTTACCCAGGCTATGTCTTCAGCGGCTTCTGGCAAATCTCATCCAACGGCGTCATTACGCCGCGCGATCCCGGCGACTGGGGCAACGGCGATTTGAGCCAGCGCGCGACCAGCCTTTTGAACGGGTTCGTCGATTACTACCGTTACACCGGCGACGCGGCTGCGGTGGCGCAAGTGACCTACATGGCCGATTACCTCGTGGATCATTGCGTGACGCCGCCGGATCATCCGTGGCCCGGCATGTTTGTCAGTGTGCCGGTGAAGGGCAAAGCCTTCTGGAAGTGCGACCCGCGAGGCATGATTCAACTCGATCTCTGCGCCTCCACCGGCCAGGGCCTGCTGCGCGCTTATCAACTGGCCGGCAACACCCGCTGGCTCGAAACCGCCCAGCACTGGGGTGACTTGCTTGCCGCGCATTGCAATTTCGATCCGCAAGCGGACCCGTGGCCGCGCTACGCTAATCCGGAAACCGTCCCGTGGAAAGACAATAAACAAACGGGCGGGGTGACGATGATCCTGGCTTTTCTGGACGACCTGATCCGCCTTGGCTACACAGGCCAGGACAATCGCATCGTGGCTGCGCGCGATGCGGGTCGGCGCTATTTGCGCGACCGATTGCTGCCAGCATGGGTGGCGAACGACACCTGGGGCCGATATTTTTGGGATTGGGCCAACCCGGTGCAGAATTGCCTCACCACCCCCGACGCCGCGCGTTACGTGCTCGAACACCCAGACGACTTTGACAACTGGCGACATGACGCGCGCAACATCCTGACACTCTTTCTCAATCATAGCAGCGTGTCCCCGAAGTCGTGCGGGGATGTTTACAGCGGTGCGTGGGCCTTTCCGGAGGCGAGCCAATGCTGCGGGCGCTCACTCTGGTATGCGCCGTTCTGCGTCGCCCCGGCGTTCGCGGCGTACGCCGTCCAGGCAAACGATCCGTGGTGTCGCGAACTGGCGTACCGGATGATGGTGCTCCAGACCTACGACGCTCACGAAACCGGCGTCACCGAGGACAACATTGATGGCGGTGTCATCGTCAACGGCGATTGGCTCAACATTGCACATCCGTTGCCGCTGCGGTGGATGCTGGCTGCCTTGGCGTGGTTGCCGGAAGAACTGGGCGCAAACCGCGAGAATCACATCGTCCGCTCCAGCGCGGCTGTAAGTTCGGTAATCTATGGCCGCGGCCGAATCGAATACAGGACGTTTGACGCGCCGGACAAGACAGTGGGTGTCCTGCGGCTGGCTTTTGTGCCCAAAGAAATCAGCGCCGATGGCAAACGTCTATCACGGCGGCGCGAACTCAAGGCCAACGGCTACACCACAAAAACACTTCCCAACGGAGATGCCATCGTCACGATCCGCCACGACGGCGCGCAGCAAGTCGTCGTCAGCGGCGATGACCCGCAGCGGATCCTGTCGGCAAAGGAGCTGGTTCGTGAAGGGGCATGGCACGCACAGGCGGACATCGCGGTCGGTGAATGCTACGTGGCGGACACAGCCGGCGCTGCGGTCACCGCGCGATTCGAAGGCAATCAAGTCCGGCTCATTGGCTGTGTCAGTCCCGCCGGCGGCATGGCAGACGTGTATCTGGACGGTGAGAAACAGCTCGTTCACGTGGACACTTGGAATCCGACAGCGCGAAGCGGGCAAGTGCTTTACTATCGCAATGGCTTGGCGGAGGGTTCGCACGCGCTCCGGCTCGTGGCGCGGGGCATGGGCAATCCCTATTCGAAAGGTTCAAGCATTGGCCTGCAGAGCGTCCAGTATTCCGCGGCGAGGGGCGCGGCGAACTTCCCCTCGGGCACCGGCCCGCGCGAAACGCAGCGCATGGTCTTCGGCTATACCGGCCGCAAGGACCTGCGTGACTCACGCGGTCACGCCTGGCGGCCAGCGACTGAATTCGTCACGCGCATCGGCGAGGGCAAGGATTCCGTGGCGGAATCTTGGTGGACCGCGCCCGCAGTCGAGCCGATTGCCGGCACACCGGACCCGGAGCTTTATCGCTACGGCGCACATGGCCGCGATTTCTGGGTGAACGTCACCGTCGGGCCGGGCCGCTATCATGCGCGATTGAAGTTCGCCGCGACGCGCGGACTCGACACGCGGAAGAATTGCTTCGACATCAGCATCAACGGCCGGCGCGTCGTGGAGCGCCTGGATGTTGCCGCCACGGCGGGCGGGCCGAATCGTGCCGTGGACCTCGTGTTCAATGACATCGCACCCACCAACGGTGTCATTGAAATTCGTTTTACGGCCTGGCGCGCCGCGGACTGTGAGGCATTCGTCCAAGCTCTGGAAGTCGGGCCGGGGCACGGCGGCAAGGGTGCCACGACCCTCTCTGCGCCCCAACTCTGAGCAACCATGCGTTTCGTCAAAATCAACTTGAGCTTGAACCTGCGAACTAAGGCACATCATACTCTTCCTGTGAAACTGACAAACAGTAATCGTTCCATCAAGCGTGCCGGCCTTCTTTGCTGGCTGACTCTTGCGGCAAGCCTTGCTTGCGCCGAGAACTGGCCGTGTTGGCGTGGGCCGCGGGGCGACGGCACCAGCCTGGAGAAAGATCCCCCAACGCAATGGAGCGGCACCGAGAACATCGTGTGGAAAACCGTGGTTCCCGGCGAGGGCCATTCCTCCCCGATCATTTGGGACAACCGGATCTTTCTGACCTCCGCCTTGAAGGAGACTCAGGAGCGCGTCCTCCTCTCGTTCGACCGCAAGACTGGCGCCGTGCTTTGGCAACAAGCGGTGGTGCGCACGCCGCTTGAAGCCAAGAACAATGAGAACAGCTACGCCTCCGCCACGCCCGCCACCGATGGCGAGAAGGTCTATCTCACGTTCCTTGATCGCGACGAGGTCGTCGTGGCGGCCTGCGACTTCAATGGAAAACAGCTCTGGCTGGTCCGCCCCGGACGATTCAAGAGCCAGTGGGGCTTCAGTCATACGCCGGTGCTATTTGAGGACAAGGTGGTCGTCGTCTGTTACAGCAAAGGCGGGAACTTCGTCGTCGCCGTGAACCGAGCCGACGGCCACACCGTCTGGAAGACGGCCGGCGAGAACCCCACCCAAAGCTACAGCCCGCCGCTCATTCGGAAGATGGCCGGCCGCATTCAGATGATCACACCTGGCAACAAGGCGGTGACGAGCTACGATCCGCAAACCGGAAAAGTGCTCTGGATGGTGGACGGACTGGCAGACGACTCGGTGATCACGCCGGTGTACCATGAGAAGGCAGACCTGGTGCTGAGCTGCACCAGTTGGCCCAGCAAGGTGCTTGTGGCCATCAAGCCGGACGGGCCTGGGAAACGTCACGTCCAGCAAGGTGGTTTGGAAGACCTCCGAAGGCGCGCCGTATGTTCCTTCCCCCCTCGCGGTGGAAGATTGGTTCTTCACCTCGTCCTATGGCGGCAGGGCTGCGCACTGCTATGAAGCCGCCACCGGCAGGATTCTCTGGAAGGAACCGACGGGCCTGCACCACGCCTCGCCGGTCGCCGCCAAGGGCCTAGTCTATTTCCTGAACGACGACGGCGTGATGCACGTGGTCAAGGCCGGCCCGAAGTTCGAGTTGGTGGCGCGGAACGAACTCGGTGAAAAGACCTACGCCTCGCCGGCCTTGAGCGGGGGCCAGATGTTCCTGCGCAGCTTCAAGAACCTCTATTGCATCGGCAAACCGGCGAAATAGTCACCTCGGCGCCGCACGCGCTGATCGGGTTTGAGGCAGCCGGGGCCTGGCTACTTCAACCAGGTTTGCTCCCGGTCCTTCGCGGCCAGGTCCACACCGTCGGCGCGCAGGGCCTTTTGAAGTTCCATCGCCTTCAACTCGCGCGGTTGGCATTTCTTTCTGGCGCACATCGCTCCCGCCACGCCCGCCGCGTGACCGGTCGCCATGCAGTTGCCCATGCTCTTGCCGGCGGCGGCCCCAGCGTGCGTGGCCGAAATGCAGCGCCCGGCCATCAGAAGCCCGTCGAGTTTCTCCGGCACGATGGCGCGATAGGGCACGTCGTGGATCTGCATCTTGACGTACTTGCCGCCCTTTTGACCGCCCAGATCCAGGAAGCCACTGCGCCAAGCGATGGCGTCCTCGAACGTGCGGCCCGCCATGGCGTCCTCTTCGGTCACCACGTACACGCCCTTGACGCGCCGGCTTTCGCGCACGCTGACCTGCGGTCCCGCGCCGCTCCACTCGATCTGCTGGAGTGCCGGGTTGTCTGAGTCGCGCAGGGCCTGGACCATCTGGAGCGCCTGGCGGCGGCTGAAACACTCCGCCCGGGTGCGCTGCTCCACATCGGTGGGATCCACGCGGCCGAGGTCCGCCGTGCCCGCATGGTTGATCCACCAACTGACGCTGTGGGCCACCGGTTTGATTTCCAGGAACCCCGACGTAATCAAGGGATGTTGCGCCCGGCCCAGGCGCATGGCCTTTTCCACGTCGGCCGGACGCACCTGGGCCTTGTCGATGTTCGTCAGCGTCAGACCCAGCGTCATGGGCATCAAGGCCTCAGCTTCGATCATCGTCTCGGCGCCGGCGTAGAAGGCCACATCGGCGTCACCGCTGCAATCCACCACGGCTTTGGCGCGAATCGTCTTCATGCCCTGCTTCGTCGCCACGACCACGCCCGCCACGCGGTTGTTCTCGACAACAGCGTCCGCGGCACGGAGGTGGACCAGGTAGTGGCAGCCGACCGCGTCCAGCGCGTCGAGGACGGCCACCTTCAGATACTCCACGTTGGACCAGATTTCGTGCTGACCCAGGCGGATGGCTTGGTCGCCGTAGGCCTTGAGTTTCTCAATCAGCAATTCGTGGATCTGAGAGCGCGGACTGCCGCCGGGCCGCATTTGGTTCATCTGCATGCCCATGGACCAGGCAGCCACGCCGCCGAAGAACGAGTGGTTCTCGATCAAGAGCGTCTTCGCTCCTTGGCGCGCGGCGCCGAGCGCCGCGCCAATCCCGGCCGGACCGCCGCCGACCACGAGCACGTCCACTTCGGCAAGCGTGGGGCGTTGCGCATGGACCGGAAGGGACGAAGGGCCTTGCCCGGACGCCGGAGCCGCGCTGGCGGTAAAGGCGGCGCCACCGGCCATCAGGGTGCCCGTGGCGGACAAGAATTCGCGGCGGGAGGTTCTTTTATTCATGTTGTGTTTGTTGCGGCATAGAGTTGCGGCAGAAGCCTGCGCTCATCAAGAGACAAGTTTCGTCTGCTCGGACGATGAGGATGAATCCGGCGGCGGCGATTCGCCGCGATTGCGGGAATCGGCATTGAATCGGGCCAGAATCCGCTGGGCGAACTCCCGTTGCTCCGGAGACAGACCGTTCAGGATGCTGGCGTCAGCGCCCTCCAAGACCTCTGTGACGGGCTTGAGAAACTCCAGCGCCTCTCCGACACCAGGCGGCTGCCCATTCGCCAGCCGCCGCCAAGCCTGAGGCCATGCTTCTCTTAGCGCCGGCATTGCCAGCCTGGACAAGAGACGCACAATGTCTTCGGCCTTGCCACTGTCGGATCGTGCCCAGAGCCGATGCTTGAACAGTTCGAGCACCTGTCCCGCGTCCTCTCTGCGACCTGCCAGCCAGTGAAGCTCAAAGAGCCCGCCTGCTGCGGTGATCCCGGCAGTGGCGTCGGCCTTGTCCATCCTTAAAACGCGCTCCCAATCAGCCTGTGCAGCGGTGCCATTCTCCAATTTAGTTGCGGCGACGCCGCGGTTGGCCAGCGCATGGGCGACCTGCTCTGCGGGTGCTCCGTCCATTTCGACCACTGCGGTAAAATCGGCCCTCGCCCCCGCGTGGTCGCCTGTATTCCCCTTGGTCACGCCGCGATTGAACAGCGCCTGCGCCACCTGCTCCTTCGGCGCCCCCGCCAACTCCACCACCGCCGTGCAGTCGGCCAGTGCGCCCGGCAGATCCCCGGCCATTCCCTTGGCCACGCCGCGATTGAGCAGCGCCTTCGCCACCTGCTCCTTCGGCGCCCCCGCCAACTCCACCACCGCCGTGCAGTCGGCC
>CAYIIH010000012.1:24221-47841 GCA_964363225.1 uncultured Verrucomicrobiota bacterium
AGTGCGCCCGGCAGATCCCCGGCCACTCCCTTGGCCACGCCGCGATTTGTTAAGCCCGACGTCAGCAGAGCGATATTGCCGGACGCCGCAGCGACCACAGCGTCGAACTGTTCAAGCGCCTTTGCGTGGAAGCCAGCGGTGCCAAGAGCGATTGCATAGTCGAAGATGGTTTCAGGGGGCGGATTCGACTTCGCCGCCTCCGCCAAGGCCGCAAGGGCTGTCTGAGGGTCCCCGTGTTCAAGCGACCAATGGCCGAGGGAGGCGTACGCTTGAGCGTCGTTAAACTGTGCGCCGCCGGCCTTCATCCGGAGGAATTCTGCATGGGCGAGGGCCGTCTCGTGCAGGTCACCCGTGTGAATCCAGTGTCGAAGCGACATCTCGCGCGCCGGTTCCTCATACGAGGTTCCCTCCAAGGTCGCCGCGAAGTACTCGGCTGTGGTCGCGGCTTCACGCAACGCGGCGGGACTTGCGCCCGCCGGTCCGGCTTGGAACCGGCGGAGGGTCTCAAAACGTTCCTCGGCCTCGAACCAGATGCGCAGCACCTCGACGAACAGTTCAATCCGCCGGCGGTTCTGCCGCAGGCAGCGCATCTGGTACCAGATGCCGAAGAGTTGGTCCGGCACGGTGTAGAAGGCCGGATGTCCCTTGCCCCCGCCCAGCATCACCAAGATCTGAGCCTGCTTCAGGCGGCGCAGTTGTTCGGTGATGGTGTTCAGCTTCAGCCGGGTCGGAGCGACCAGGTCCGCAGGTTGCGCGGTGCCGCCCCTCTCCATCAGGGCGTGGACAATCTTGCGCTGCTGGGGAGGCAGGCTTTCCATCTCGTGCTTCAGGAGAGGGGTCAACTCGTCCACCAACCGACGCAGTTGCTGGACCACGCTGGTAACCTGCTTCTGGCTGAGCATTTCGTACAGCATCAGGATGAGCCGTGGATTGCCGCCAGAGAGGTGGACGATGGCACGGATCTTCGGCTGGTTTTGGCGAAACTCGCGGAGGAATCGTTCGTTGCCGTCGTATTTCGCCCGCAAGGTGAGCAGTTCGAACACTTGTTCCGCGCTCAGGCGGTCCAGCCGCACTTCGCCGAAGTAGTTGAAGAATGCCTCGTCGTAACTCCGGAGCGATTCAAAGACGTGGACCGCGCTGCCAACGACCATCATGCAGGGGTCCGTCATCAGCAGCCGGCGGAAAGCGCCTTTCTCTTGATCGGTGAGGCCTTTCTCGAAGAGCAGGTTGAAGTTCTCAATGAAAAGGACCAACCGTCGTTTGAGCGCCTGTGTGATCTTGCCCAGGCCGGTGACGGCCAATTGCTGGCTTTGTTCGTCGTTCGGCTCGGCTTCCACCTGGTCGAGCAAAAGCCTGGCGGACGGGACATCTTGGTTTGAAAGCACCCTCAAAGTCGCGGCCAGAAGGTCACGCAGCGAAGTGATGTTGAACTGCTCCTCAGGAAAAAGAACCGGCAGCCAGGCGGCGCTCAAGGCGGCGTCCTGCTTGAGGCGCAACGCCACCATGCGAAGGACGGTGGATTTCCCGGCCCCCCGAGGCCCAGTAATGACAAAACTGGACAGCGTGCCCGATTGAATCTGGTCGCGCAGCATCTTGACCAGGTAATCCACCGTGTGACCGCGCGCGGCGAACGTGGCTTCCAGTTCGGCCTCGGACATCTCGGACGGCATGTACTTGTGCGTGACCAGGCTCATGACGCCTTCCTCCTCGTGGCTTTCTTCCTGGCGCCGGCTGCGGGATACCAGCGCCGCCACCAATCCTGCATCACCTTCAAGCGGAAGTAGAACTCGTTGGTGTCTGGATCCAGCCGCAGATACCAATCGTATTCGAGGTCGGCAATCACCTCATCGAAAGACTGGTCGTTTGCGCCCCTTCCATGGGCCTTGGCATAGACGTCGTAGAGCGCGGGCCGGGAAATTCTGCACTGACTGGCCACGGCACGGAGGATCGCCAGCGCCGCCCTTTCACGCGCGGGGCCGTAGCGCTTGAGGCGAGTGCTGTAGTGGTCGAAATAGTGGCGGCAGGTCGGACCGAGCACTCGCTCCCGATAAACCTGTTCGAGGGCTTGCGTCGTCAACTTCGAGCGATCCGCGGGCGGGAGTTGGCCCAACTGTGAGAAAAAGACGTGGATGAAGTAGGGAACCGGGGCGCCGATGAGCTCGAAAAGCTTGTTGGCAAGGTCCTCGTTCCAAGCAAGCGCAAAAGTTGCCGCGAGGCTGGTGGCCAGCCTACTGGCCGTCGGCCCATCGAGCGGTTCGACGGTGAGCCGGGTGAAATCGACCAGCCGGTCTGTCGCCCCCAGTTTCTTAAGGATCTGATCGATCCCAACGCTGCCCGCCACAATGAACCGGTGACGCCGGAGAACATCCTTCTGAGCCAGCCGGATTGTGCGGAACCAAGCCAGGAAATCCCGCGCTGTTGCGTCGCCCTGTTTCTCGATAAGCCGGTCCAGCATTGCGGGCAGCTCGTCGAAAAGAAAGATGATCGTCTGGTCTGCTTTCTCCAGTTCGATCAGCATTCGTTTGGCTGCTTCATGCCAGTCCTCGCGAATGGCCGCTTTGAACTTGATTTTCGCACCCTCAAACTCCGCCTCATCGAACGTGTCTTTGAACCAATTCGTGATGGCGGCGGGCAGCTTCTTGGTCGCCGTCAAGAGCGCGCGCGTCTTGTCTTGAAGCAACAGCTCCCTGGTCACGCGCCAAACGAACTCCTCGGGTGAGTCCACGTCCTCCAGTTCGAATGAGAGCGGGAGGTGCCCTGCCTGTGGCCGCAAGAGCACATGTCGCATGATGCCACTTTTCCCAAATCGCCGTGGCGCCAGAAGCAGGATGTTGTTTCCTTCGAGCATCCGCCAGAGATGTTCGATGAAATCGTCCCGACCGTACAATTCATCCGGCTCTGGGATTTGCCCAACCAGACATCGGGATCGTTTGATATTTTGAGCGTTGTCGCACATAGCAACAATATTGTTGCTTGCTATAGATGATAAAGCAACAAATTTGTTGCTATGAATTCAGTAAAGCCCATAACCCTCATAATCAGTGATATGCGTGGCTATGATAGCTCATCGCAGATTGGCTGTACGCCAAAGTGCGCTTCATGGATTCCAGGGAATGGTGATTGGTTCAGCGTTCAAGGCGCGGATGGCAAGTTGGCGTCCGCCAGCGGTGTTCACTATGTCGATGATCCGTTTTTGGCCGGGAATCAGATTGAAGAAGTTGTCTTCGAAGATTGCTCCGCTGGCACCTTCGAACAGCAGCGTGACTTGGCGGGCAAACACATCGGTGGCGATTTCCAGGCGGTGGTTTTCCTGGCGCACCTGCAAATGCGCTTCCGGCAGGTGCAGGTACCGTTCCCCGATCAGGAGCAGCGTCGCGTCGTGGCCGGCGAAACATGCGCGCAGGAACTGCGTCCGCAGACTGATCTCGCCCAGTTCGGTGGTGGCTAGGCAGCGTTTGGCCTCACCGGGCTTGACCGAGACCTCCGAACCGAGTCGACCGTAATTCTTGCCGGCGAAGTCCAACCGCTGCACCACCAGCGTTCCGGCCACGGTCTGCGTGGAGTCGTTGATGACCCAGACGCTGATGTGGTCGGGCGTTATCTCGAACGACACGAGGACCGGCTCGTAGGCGCGGCGGAGAAAGTAGTGGGCGATTTTCGGTTCGAGATAGCAGTCCACCACGCTGCCGTAGATCATCGGCCAGGAGTCGTTGAGCCGCCAGACCAGGTTGCCCCAGCAACGGCGGTTGGCAGCGCCACTACCGTCCGTAGGGCTGCCGTCCGGAACACCGCGGCGCTCCCGCTCCACGCGGTCGCGCAGGTATTCGCCGTGGGCGGTGCCGATGGTCCGGATGAGATCCCCGGCGGTTGCCGGGTCGCTATACTCGTGGACCGGGCCAACGCGGTCCCAGGTCGCGATGCCTGTGGAGTGGCAGGACCACGCCGGAGGCCAGGCGGGCTGGCCGGGCTTGCGGATGGCGGGATCGAATCCTTGCGGCCACAGCTCTTCTGCGCCCAGGAAGCGCTTCATGCTGGTGAATGACGGCACGCTGGCCCGCAGGACTTCCGAGCCAAACAGCGGCACCGAGGCTTCCGGTGCGAAGTTGATGGTGGTGTAATCGTGCCAGTCGCCTTCGAGGGGCCAGTTCCCGGTCGCACCACCGTAGGGCGAGCTGACGTGGTAGAGGCGCGTGGCATCCAGCCGCCGGCACGCCTCGGGCATCAGTTGCTCGAAGATCGCACGTTTGGCTTCCGGCACGTTGGTGGTCGAAGCCCACAGGTATTGTTCATTCCCGCCGCACCACAGCAGGATGGACGGATGATTCCGCAGCCGGCGAATCGTGCCTTCGATCTCGGCGCGGCAGTTTTCCAGGAACACGGCGTCGCCTTTTGCGTGGTCGTAGTAGCCGAACATGAAATCCTGCCAAAGGCAGACGCCGCGGCGATCGCACTCCTCGTAGAATGACTGGGGCGGCAACACACCTTCACCCCAGATGCGGAGCATGTTCATGTTGCCGTGCTCGGCAAGATCGAGGAGTTGCCGGGCGCGTGCCGGTTGCCAGACGTGCGTGGCGCCTTCCAGCGGCACCCAGTTGCCGCCGCGCAGGAAGATCGGCTGGCCATTCACGTCGAAGCGAAATCGCTTCTCGCCCGTGGCGGGATCCTTCAATACGGGTTTCACCTCCCGAATGCCAAACCGGATGCGCCGCCGATCCAGCACGCGTTCGTCCGCCATCACGCTCACGTCCAGTGTGTAGAGATTCCGCGGACCGGACATGCGCGGCCACCACAACTGCGGCTCGCGGACGGAGGTCGCGAATTCGCTCCCCGGGCCGGGCGCGCGGGATTCACCACGGCGAACTTCGCGGCCCGTGGGATCAGTGAGGACCCAGCGAAGCGCGGCCGGACCGCCGCCGGTTTCCACGCTGACCTGCACGGCCGCCGCACGGCGATTCCGCGAGAGCGTCGAGCGCACCGACACGTCTTCAAGCCAGGACTGCTCCGGCAAGTCGAGCACCACGTCGCGGTAGACACCCACCTTTACCGCGTGCGGTCGGGCGCCGAGGTAGGAGCTGAAATCGCTGTGGCACTTGCGCAGGCTCTTGTGTGGCGCCGCGTTTGGATCGCCGGGCGGCAGCTTCGTTGCACGCAGGTATCGCAGCGGCGAGGAGAACACGATGACCAGCACATTGGTCTGGCCCGCCGGCGCGAGATGATTCTTCACCTCGACCGCATACTCGCGGAACATGTTCTCGAAATGACCCAACGGCGTCCCGTTCAGCCAGACATTCGCCAGCGTGTCGAGTCCCTCCAAGCGGAGAATCGCCGGGCCAGGTCTGTCCGCCGGAGTTGGGAAACGGCCGACGTATGCCCAATCCTTCTCCCCCACCCAGGCCGAGACGGCGGCGTTGGTGCCGACGTGGGGATCGGGAATCAGACCGTGCGCCAGCAAAACATCGTGAACTTGCGCCGGCATCCGCGCCGTCAGCCACGTCTTGTCCGGCGAGGCGGATTCGCGCGCGAGCGATGTGACATCGGGCTTGTCGGTCTCCAGTTGTTTCACGAACCAGCCGTCGCGCAGCGGGATTTGGCGGCGGGCTGGCTCGCGAGAGTCGGTGCCTGCGGCCGCACCTGCGGCAACGTTCGTCAGGAGGGCAATGAACGCCAGCAGCCAAGCGGCCGGGTTTACTTTCTTGATCTTTGATCTCATGTGATCGCGGATATGGAGCGCCAGGCTGGCCGCGAAACGAGAAGAGGGGCTTTTCCTGCCGCGGCAGCGTCTTGGACTGCGGCAGCCCTCTGCCGCTTTCGGTTTGGCGTCCACGTGTCCCAAAGCGGCAGAGGGCTGCCGCAGTCCAGAACCTCGCGGACAATCGTGCGGTTCCTGGCGGATCGCCGACCTCGGAAACGGATCGAGACCATGAAGTGCCTTCCTACATCAGGTGTTCATGACTTCGCCGACCGTTCGCTCTTCAGGTAGGCGGCCTTCTCGATCCAGGCGGGATTGATCTTCACGCCCCAGCCGGGGCCATCCGGGATTTTGACCTTGCCGTCTTTGACCTCGAGCGACGGGCTGTAGAACGCCTCGTCCTTGTTGCCATCGCCTTCGATGGTGAACTCGACGAACGGCCCCGCATTCGGAATCGCGGCCATGAAGTGCAGGGAGAACAACGTGATTAGCGACAGGTGGGACGAGTGCGGCACGACGAGCTTGCCGGCTTTCTGTCCCATCTTTGCCACGCGCCAGGCGCGAGTGAAACCACCGATGTAGCACAGGTCCGGCTGCAGGATGTCCACCGCATTCATCCGGATCATGCGCCGCCACTGGGCGAGGTCGTTGTCCTGCTCGCCGCCCGATACGTTCAGGGTGAGCGCCGCCGTGACTTCCGCGGTCCATTCCAGCTCCCAGTAGGGACAGGGCTCCTCGAAGAAGAAATACCGGTTGTCCTCCATGCGGCGGCCCACCTCGATGGCTTTGGGCGGCGTGTAACAACTATTCCCGTCGGCCAGCAACCGGATGTCATCGCCCACGGCCTTGCGGATGGCGGGGATCAACTTCTCGGTGCGTCCGGGCGAGGCATCGCGGTCATGGCCGGTGGGCACGCCGAGGCGCACCTTGAAGGCTTTGAAACCGCGTTCGTCACGCAGCTTGACCAGCCGCGCGGCCTCGTCCTCGGGCGAGATGTCGCGCCGCATGCTGGAGCCATAGACCGGGAAGGGATCGGTCTTCCCGCCGACCAGCTCGCACACCGGCTTGCCTTTGATCTTGCCGTAGAGGTCCCAAATGGCCGTGTCCACGCCGGCCAGCGCCCGGCAGACGTACGTCCAAGGGAACTTCATGTTGGCGTCGATGACGCGGTCCACAAGGGCGTCGATCTGCGCCGGATCGCTGCCGAGGACATGGCGGGCCACCTGCCGGTGCAACACGGTGGCGGTGATGTCCGGCTCGAATGAGGAAAGCTGTCCGTAGCCTTCGCGCCCGTCGTTGGTCGTGACCCGGACGATGCCGTATTGGCCCTGGGTCCATGACTCGACCTTGGTAATGGTCAGTCCTGGTTCGATGATCCGGAATTCAGCGTAGTCCTCGGTTCGTCCCAGGTAGGGATAGGCGGTAGCGCTGGCCGCCGCGCGGGCCAGACCGGCCGGCAGGCTGGTCATGGCTGCCAGGGCGGCGGTGCTTTTCAGGAATTCACGTCGTTGGATTTTCATAAGGGTGTCGGTGAAGACTTGGTTGGCAGAGGCGTTTGCGATTCTGTGGCTCAGGCGGTGCCGAGGTTCAGAAAGAAGTTGTCGGGGCCGGGCACCACGAGGTCGGCCACGCCGGCGATCTGGTCCATGCTCCTGGCCGAGAGATCGAAGTCCACGCAGTTGTAGTAACCGCGGCGTTCGCGCCAGAAATCCCGTGTCGCCACCGCATCGCCGGCAATGACGACCGACAGGCCTTCACAATCGAAACGCAGGCTGTGATGGCTCAGCGTGTGGCCAGGCGTTGGGACAATATCGATGGCGTCAAACAGCCGGCCGGTCGCTGCTTCAACCGGCTTGGGCAGCTTGTTCGTCTTGTTTAGGGCCGCCGCGACGTCCGGAGCGGCGAGCCATTTGGCTTCGGAGAAGTGGGCCAGGCCAAACCAATGGTCGCCGTGCTCGTGCGTGACAAAGACAGTGTCGATGTCGCGCAGTTTCAGGCCGGTACGCCGGTCGAGTTCAGCGGTCATCTGTTCGGCCTTGGCCAGCGATGGGTCCACGATCAGACGAAAGCCCTCGCCCTGGATCACCGTGCAGGTGCAAATCGCGGAGCGAAGGCCCTGGGCATCGCTCTCGCCCCAGTAACGGTTGCGCGACAGGTTGCCGAGGGTGATGATGTCCCATCGTTTCACTTTCGAGTTCCTTTTGCCTTTCCATCGCGTGGATGGGACGGCGCTCGCAGCGGGCTCGGCGCTCGAAACCTGTCCAATCGTCGCGATGGTTCCCAACAGGCCGAGAGTGGTCCGAGACAGGAATGCGGCTCGGCTGTGTCGGTCCAGCCACGCTGGGGTGGCCAGCGGGGAGTGTGCAGGGTGAACTACATTCATCCCGAAAACCGAAGTAGCCGCCGACGGTCGTCGGCGCAAGCTCTCTTGGATCAGCGCGGACTGACGTCCGCGGCTACGCACGTTTCGGAAGGAGGCGATGGCTGCGCCAAGAACGGTGCTGAAGCCAGTTCGCCGTTTGGTGGAGACTCGAGCTTCGAATTCCGGATCCATAAGGAAAAAGTGCTTGATGGAGACGTCAACCCATCACGGTTTCGAGATCACGGCGTTCGGCGAGCGTCATGGGGGTCGCTTCGCGAACGATGCGGATGTTGGCCTTCAGTTGCTCCACCGACGCCACGCCGATCACGGCCGCGGAGATGGGCAGGCTGAGGGTGTAGCGGATCAACGACACGGCATTGACCTGGTGGGCCGTTTCATCGTGGTAGGGCCGCAGCACTTTTTTCAGCGGGTTGCCGGTCACCAGGCAGCCGTTGCCGCCGCCCATGACTTTCATGGCGATCACCCCCATCTGCCTGCGTTTGGTCGCCGGCAGCAAGTCCTCACGATAGGCCTGCCTCCGCGACACAGGATTGAGCGTGGTGAGAATCGTGTCGAATTCGTAGCGCTCGATGGCCTCGCGGAGTTTGGCCGCGCTGTCATGCCCCGTCAGCCCAATGAAGCGGGTCACTTTCTGGTCGCGGAGCTTGCGGAGCGCGGTCAGCACCCCGGTCGGTTTCTCCCACGCATCCAGATCCTCCGTCGGGGAGATGCCGTGGATTTGGATGAGATCCACGCGGTCGGTCTGCAGCCGCTTCAGGCTCGCTTCGATGCTCCGCAGCGTGCCGTCGTGTGTGCGGTCCCCGGTCTTGGTGGCCAGGAAGACCTCCTGACGGCGGCGGCCCAGCACCCGGCCATAATTGGTCTCTGATTGGCCATTGCTGTAGGACGGCGCGGTGTCGAAGTAAGTGATGCCCAGTTCGAGCGCTGTTTCGGCCAGTGCCACCGGATCATGGTCGGCTGAAGGCGGGAGTTGCATTCCGATGACACCGCCCAACGCCAGCGCGCTCACCTCCACGCCGGTTTTGCCCAACAGACGCCGGGGGAGTTTCAAGTTGGCCTTGGCGTTGGAAGACGGCGAGTCATCCGCAGCGCAGGCGAAGCTTTGGCTGGCAACCGCACAGGCGGCCGATAGGGTCTTCAGGAAGTCACGTCGTTTCATAACATGTTTGGATGCGTCGAGTTTGGCTTCGGAGATCTGTCCACAGCCCTCGTAGCCGTGGACGTCAGTCCGCGCGCTTTTTCTGGCCAGGAGATTAGCGCCGACTGACGTCGGCGGCTACCTCCCAATAGCTCGCGGCTCACGGCCGGCTCAGCGTTGCAGTTTCACGACCACATAGGGCGTCTCTTCGTCCAGATTCGGATGGATCCTGCCGTTCCCCTGCTGGTCCATCGCCTCGATGAAATACATCAAATCCCAGGTGGGAATGATGTGCTCCGTCGGGATCACGGCGTGGTATTGGTCTTTTTCTCCGGTGGCCAGCATCGGCAGGGTACGATAGTCTTGGTGTTGGTTCACGCTCCGGTAGCGCAGCCGGACCCACTTGAGGCCGGATGGATCGCGCACCTCGGCGGTGATGATCAGAGGCTTGTCTGCTGGCGCAGTGGTCACCGGTTGGTGGATCACTAGCGGCGCCTCACCATCGCCAGTGGTGGCGGCTGGGCGGAATCGAGGCGCAGCCTTGGGTTCACCGCTCGCCTTGTATTCCCCGCGCTGGCGATCCAACGCAGCAAGACCTTTTTCCAGTGCCGCCAGTTCATCCTTCCAATGGCCGCACAGGTTCGCCCCGCGCACGCCCATCATCAGGTCGTCTGTGTAGAAATCGCCGGCAGCGGTCACGAGTTGCCGCCAGGCGTCGATGGCGCTTTGCTCATACGTGATGGCCGCGGCGAGGGCCAGGGGATCCTTGGTCCGGTCAAACAAGCGGTAGCTCACGGCCGCGGGAATTCGCCGGGAATGGAAGAGCGCCAGGTTCGCCAGAATTCTGAGGTCGGCAATCGTTGAGTCGTATTCCTTGTTCCGGTGGCTGCCGATGCGCTTCTCAGCCTCGGCGATTTGCGCGTTGATGTCCGCCGCCGTCTGCGCGAACCAGCGGCTGTTCTCGGCCGGCCGCAGCTTCGCTGTTTCACCGCCTTCGATCAGCATCTGCGCTTCCTCGTCGAAATTGGAGAACTGCTGGATGTCACTGCCCTCGGCCCGGGCGTAAGCAGGCAAGTCCCCGAGCCGCTGCTTCTCCGCCCAACCGCGCGTCATCGGAAAGGCGCCGTACGGGTAGCACGACGCAACAATGCGGGGCAGGACCCCGCTCGCCCGGTGCAATCCCTGCTCGACAAACGGCGCCGCCTCCTTCCCGAAGCGCCGTTCAAACTCGCGCTGCCAGACTTCCGGTGCAGTGCCGGGATTGTAGCCCAGCCGGCCGAAGACCTGGAAGAAATGCCAGTAGCGCTCGAACTCGTAGTCGTAGTAACGACGGGACGCTGCCAGCAGGTCGAACGGCTTGGCGTCATGCGGTTGCGCCTCCATCTTCGTGCAAAGCGGCTCATTGACCTCAAAGCCGTCGCCGTCGTAGAGGCGCGTGCTTTCCGCGAAGCGCCGCGCGTAATCGGGGTCCGCCCAGAGCAGCACGCGCGCGGTCCCGCCGTTCCAGAGCCGCCAGTGCATTTTGTAGCACTGCGGATAGCGGAGCATATCCGCATAGGAATGGCGGCGATCGAACTGGTTTTGCTTGTTGATGTGCGTGGAATGAAACGGCAGCCCCATCTGCTCCATCCAATATTTGGTGGTGATCCGAAACGGCACCCCCACCTCCGACGCGCTTTGGATGACCGAATCGGGCAGCCCCTTGGCCCGCAGATCCAGGCGCAGGTTCGGGGCTGATTTCTTCATCATCTGGAACACGTCTCGCCAAAAACCTTCCTGCTCGCTGTTCTTCAGGCCCGATTCGTCGTGCATGCGGAATTGAATGGCATCCAGGGCCGGCACCTGCCGGACGAACTCGGCCAGGGCTGCCTTGGTGTAAGGCGCGAGATTCTCCCCGGTCACGCCCCACACCAGGCCGGGAACAGGTTTCTTCGTCGCGTCGTCGGCCCCGGGAATGCCGCCGCCCTGCACGCCGCCGCGGTAGATGTGGTCCCAGATGCCGACGGTGAACTTCACCCCGCGCTCGTGCGCCATCTGGATGAGCCGGTTCAGCGCCGCGAGGTTGCGTTGCTGCTGTTCCGGAGTGATGCCCACCATGCGCACGCCAGGAAATCCCTTCACGTCGAAGAAATAGGGGTAGCAGGGCGCCAGGAAGCCGCCGTTCTCATAGCCGAAGATGACGACCAGCGAGTTGAAGCGGTTCTGCGCCAGCCCATCGAGATACCTCGCCCAGTACGCCTCGTCGTAGAACCGGCTTTCCCAGTAGGCGCGGTTGAAGGTGTAGAGGGACAACGCTCGCTCGGGTGTGTAAGGCTTCTCTTCCGTATCGCGGACTTCGCTGAACGGCTGCTCCGCCGACTTCGCCCAGCCCACGCGATCCGCCACGTCCAGCAAGGCATACATCACACCGCGCGGGTCGCTTCCGGCGGTCAGTACGACCGTCTTGCCCTCGCGATTGAACTTTCGGATGAGGAGTGACTCGGGCTCCGTATTGGGCGTGAGTCGCAACTCGGAAGTGAGTCTGGCCGCTTCGCCGGGACCGGATGTGAGGCCTGCCACCACCACTGTATCACCGTTCGCCGCTCGAAACGAAGCCGCCTCCTCCAACGACACGCCCCTTTGCTGGAGCGCGAGCCGGAGCTTGCTGAGTGCGTGCTGGAGGGGCTTGGCTGCGGCATCGCCAACGACCAGTGACACCCTGGGAACCGCCGCGGCGAAGGTCAGGGGCGCAAAGGCCAGCAGCAGGCCGACGAGGCCAGGCACAACCACGAACCTTCGCTTCAGAAACGCCGCGAGCAGAGTCATGGCTGGATTCAAGCACTGGCTGGAGTTCTCGGCACAGTTCATGATCCGGAGGCTGCTCTCTCTGCGGGGTGGCGTCAAGTTGGAGGTTTTTTGGTGCTTTTTGGAGCTGGCTTAGTTCAAACGGGTGGGCGTCAAGTGCTGCCATAGGAACGCCGGCGTCTATGCCAGCAGCGAAGCGCCGCCTGGTTCTTCGATCTTGCATCGGGACCGACGGAGTCATAGCCTCGGAATATGGCATGGTACTACGCGAAGAACGGCCAACAGATCGGCCCGGTTTCAATTCCTGACTTCGAGCGCCTGGTCGATGCGGGCGAAATCACGTCGGAGACTTTGGTCTGGCAGGAGGGAATGGCCGATTGGCGTCCGTATGCCGATCTTCGTCCCACGCCGCCGCCATCCCCGACCGGCGATCAAACCGTCTGTATTGAATGCGGCACACCGTTGCCCAAGGAGGAAATGATCCAGTACGAGAGCTCCTGGGTCTGTGCCGCGTGCAAACCGGTCTTCTTCCAAAAGGTCAAGGAAGGCGTGAGCACTTCTGCCGCCATGGTCTGGCGGTTTAAGAAACACTTGGTGATGGGCCACGATGCTGTGCTGCCGGATCGCTGCGTCAAATGCAACGCCCCGGTTCAGGGCCGGCGGCTGGCTCGAAATCTCTATTGGCATTCGCCGGTCTTTTATTTCCTGATCCTGATCAATCTGCTGGTCTATGTGTTGGTTGCCTTGATCATTCGGAAGCGAGCCCGGATTGCGGTCGGCCTTTGCCAGAAACATCAGGCCGGGAGAAAACGGGACATGGCTATTGGCTGGCTGCTCAGCCTGGCGGGCATCGGCGTCATCATTGTCAGCCTGATGTCCGAGTATTGGCTGCTTCTGCTGGCGGCGATCTTCCTTTTCCTGGGCGCGCTCATGTATGGCGCTGTGCGCTGCCGGATCGTTTACGCTCATCGCATCGACAAACAGTACGTCTGGGTCAATGGCGTGTGCAGCGAATATTTGGACACGCTTCCGGAATGGAGAGGATAATCCTGGCGTGCGCGAGGGACGACAACCATGTCGCCCTTGGATTTTACTCGCACGGTGGAAGGCGTCTTCGCCCGATGCACAGGGCATAATCCGCTCTGTGGCGGGTGCGATTCTCCCCGCGGTCTTCTTGCCGGGAGGGCGGCTGCCAGAGGTTTTCTCGTGCATCGGCCCCAGCCTTCACGCTTGCTCTTTGAACGATTCAGAGCAGATACTCACGGCCCATGATCGTTCTCTTATTGTTTTTCTGTTCGGGGGCGACGGCGCTCATTTACGAAGTGGTTTGGTCGAAGTACCTCTCGCTCATGTTTGGCAGTACGGTGCAAGCCCAAACCATCGTGCTGGCCGTGTTCATGGGCGGGCTGGCCTTGGGCAACCGCATTTTTGGCCGACGATCCGATCTGCTGGCTCAACCGCTGGCTTCGTACGGTTACGTCGAGTTTGCCATTGGACTCTATGCGTTTTTCTTCAATGGTCTCTATGCTCTGGCCGATCACGCTTTTGTCAGGCTGGGATCGCGCGTTCTGGAACAAAGTGCGGGGCTGCTCCTGCTCAAAGGCGGCTTGAGCGTTCTGTTGCTGCTGGCGCCCACCGTTTTGATGGGCGGAACTTTGCCTCTGCTGGTGGCTTGGCTGCAAAAGGAATCGACCGACGCCGGCCGGCGATCCGCGCGCTTTTATTCCGTCAACAGCCTGGGCGCGGTCTGTGGAGCCGGCCTGGCAGGCTTCTTTCTCGTCCGCGAACTGGGGATGGTCTCGAGCCTGCAAATGACGGCTTTGGCCAACGTGTTGATCGGCATTACGGCGGTGGCCCTGGCGCGGCTGCAAGCCTCGACCACTCCCACTCCCGCTCCTTCTGCGGCGTCCAGCCTCGCCTCGAATGAAAACCGCGCCGTTTCTTTAAGCAAATTAGGATGGGCCTGCGTATTGGTCGCCGTGACGGGCGGAGTTTCCATGGGCTTGGAAGTGCTTTCTTCCCGTTGCTTGTCATTGATCTTCGGCGGCTCGTTGCAGGCGTTTGCCATTGTTTTGATGGCTTTCATCTTCGGCATTGGAATCGGCAGTGCCGTCATCGCCTCTCCGCGAGCGGCGCGGATTCAGCAGGAAAGCGCCATCTTTTTCCTGATCCTCGGCGCGGCCTGCTGGATCGGGCTTTTTGTGGCCACAATCGAGGAATGGACCGTCATTTACTCGCAAGCCAGGAGCGGTTTGGCGGCCAATGCCACCGGCTATTTTTATCATCAGTCCTTGATTACCATCATCTCCCTGATCGTGCTCGGAGTCCCGGCGGCGCTGCTGGGAGCGGTCCTGCCGCTCTGCATGAGACTGGTTTCGCAGGCGTCCTCCACCTTGGGAAATCACGTCGGCCAATTGCTGACTTGGAACACGCTCGGCGCCGTCGCCGGCGTCATGCTGACCGGCTTCGTTTTAATGCCCAAGCTTGGGCTGCGCGGTTCGCTGGGCTTGCTGGCGGTGATGCTGAGTGTCGTCGCGCTGCTGCTGGCCTGGGCCAGACGCCAGCAGAACGGACCGATGGTAGCCGGAGGCGTCGCCTTTGTCTTGCTCTGGATCATTCTGGGCGGCGGCGAAGGCTGGCGCCACGTCCTCGGGTCCGGCATTTTTCGGCTTCGCACGGCCAACCTCACCGTGGCCATGATGGAGGAGCGCAAAAAGTATATCAAAATCCTTTTCTATGAGGACGCCGCCGACGCGACGGTGTCCGTCGAAACCTCGGCCCAGGAAAAGGAGGACAACGAGATTGTACTGCGGATTAACGGCAAACCCGATGCCTCGACCCGCGGCGATTTATCGACGCAATATCTTTTGGGCCACCTCCCCCTGCTGGCGCGGCCGGACAGCAGGCAGGTTTTTGTTTTGGGCTTCGGCAGCGGCATTACGGCCGGCGCGGTGCTTGGCCATCCCATCGATCAGTTGACGATTGCCGAGAATTGCCAGCCGGTGTTGCAGGCGGCGAAATGGTTTGAGCCGTGGAACCGCGGCGTTTTAACCAACAGCCGCACGCGGGTTTGGGTTGAAGATGCCCGGACGATCCTGAAACTGAGCCCGCAGACTTACGACATCATCATCAGCGAACCTTCCAATCCGTGGATGGCCGGCATCGGCAGCGTTTTCAGCCGGGAGTTTTATGAATTGGCGGCCGGCCGCCTCCGGGAAGGCGGTGTCATGGCGCAATGGTTTCATATTTACGAAATGCACGATGGCATTGTGAACCTGGTGTTGCGGACCTTCGGCACCGTCTTTCCCTTCCTGGAAGTCTGGGATTCCGAAAGCGGCGACATCATCCTGCTTGGCTCAAAAAAGCCTTGGAAGTCGTCGCTGGAGGTCTATCAGCGGGTGTACGACCGCGCGCTGCCGCGGCAGGACCTGGAACGAATCGGCCTGAAAACGCCCGAGACAGTCTTCGCCCGGCAAATCGCCTCCCAACGCTCCGGTTTTGCCCTGGCGGGTGATGGCCCGATCCAATCTGACGAATTTCCTGTTTTGGAATACGCGGCGCCGCGAGCGTTTTACATCGGTGCCCAGGCCAAAGAGCTTTTTTTGTTTGACGAGCGGACTCTGCAATCGGCCCTGGCGCCGGCCGAGAAGCGGGCTGCCTTGAAGGCGTTGCCCGATCCCATTTTGCGCTCCGTTTTCAAGGAGTTCCCTTCCGGCAATCCTGAACTGATGAGGTATTTGAACTGGCGGTCCCAAATTGCTCTCAGCACCAACAGCGGGCCACTGTACCTGGAAAATCCGTTCCTGCCCGTCATCTTTCGATCCGCAGATTCCTATCCGCAGCAAGCGGAAATCCCATCCAAGGCGAGCGAAGAGCTCGCCCGATTGCTGCAAGCCGAGGCGTTGCTCCAGGCCAATCCTGCCCGCTGGCGTGAAGGGGTCGAAGCGATTGAAGCCATCCTCCAAACTTCCCGGCCGCAGGCCGACGCCTCGCCGGGCTCGTCGCCCGTTCGTTTTGCTGCTCTTGCGGCCTTGACCCGGCTGCGCCATGACGATTGGAGAAGCGCCCGCCATGCCCTGGCGCTGGGTCTGGCGATCGATGCGCAAGAAAAGCAGCTCCTTTATCTGCAAAGAATCATCGATCGCGAGCATCCGGAAAAGCCTCTGGACACGGCCGCGAGCCAATGAGTCGTCCCAGACAGGTCAACAGCATCCGGATGCAATAATGACCGCTCGCGATTCATCAGTTAACAGCCTCGAGTAGCCAGTAATCAGTAGCCAGTAATCAGTAGCCAGTAATCAGTAACCAGTTACCAGTTACCAGTATCCAGTATCCAGTATCCAGCCATGCCTGCCCTCACCATAATCTCCGCAGAATCATCTGCGCACATTGACCAGGCGCGGCTGCTGTTTCAGGAATACGCGGCCTCTCTCGGCATCAGCCTGTGCTTTCAGAATTTCGAGCAGGAGTTGGCGGGGCTTCCCGGCCCTTATACGCCGCCATCCGGGCGCCTGTTGCTGGCCGACGACCATGGGCAGCTTGCCGGATGTGTGGCTTTGCGCAGAATCGGCGAAGGAGTGTGCGAAATGAAGCGGCTTTATGTCCGGCCCGAATTTCGCGGTTGGGCCATTGGCCGGCGTTTGGCCGAAACGATCATTCAAGAGGCGCGGCAGATGGGCTATCGGTTGATGCGTTTGGACACGTTACCCTCCATGAACGAAGCTCGGACTCTTTACCAGTCGCTTGGTTTTAAACCGACCAGCGCCTATTACCACAACCCATGTGCGGGTGTTTTATATCTGGAGCTCGACCTGCAAACTGTGTGAACCGCTGGAAGCCATCCATGCCCCCCGTGGCTTTCTGCAATGGAGTGGAATCAACTCTTCGGACGCATTTCCTGCGCTTCTGGCACTGCCCGCGCCGGGAAGCCGGCGTAGCGGGAGTTGACCCTGACTTGGAGACGGTTTTCAAGTTGAAGTGCTCAGCGGGAAGGCGATGCCTGAAGCCGTAACTGCGCGGAGACGGTCAGATCGACCGAGGTGCGGTCGGCGGAGAGGTGCGGCAGGATATCGACGGAGGGACCGACCTCGAACGTTTCTCCGGAAATCGTCTTCACATCGCTCACTTGCACCCGGGCCTGACGGCCATGGAGGGTGGTTATCTTTGGCATCGAAAGGAGATCGACACCCGCCGTGTTCTCCAATGCTTTCAGGATCGCTTCAGCCTGTTCGGTGGTCAGAATCGCCTGGGTGGAGCTTTGTTTGCCTGCCGACTTTAGCCCGTCCAATCCCAACTGAGTCAGAGCGGTCTCCGGCAATTCGACGATCCAGGTCTGGAGCGTGATCTGCCCGGCTTGAACATCGGCGCCATCGATTTCGGGCTGGATGAAAAACAAGGCGCGTTTGCCGGAGGGCGTGGTCCAACCGCCGGTGACGAGGGTCTGCCGGGGCGCGACAATGGCGCGGGTGTCAGCGGTGTAAGTCTCGACGGGGGCCACGGGCTCATCGCCGGGAGCAGTCGAAGGAGGCGCTTCCTGGACGGGGAAGGCGCGTTTGGCGGCAGCACGCTGTTCTTCCTTGAGCTGCTGCCGCAATTGCGACACCTCGCCCCTGAGCCGGAGGAGTTCGGATTGGCCTCTGCGCAAGCGTTCGAGTTCGGCTGGATCGACTTGCGCTTGGGCCAGGCGCAAGTTCTCATCGCGCAAAGATTCCAATCCGGCGGTTCTTTCGCGCAGCCCTGCGTTTTCCGACTCCAAACGCCGGAGGGTCCTCTGTTGCCAAAAAATCGATGCCGCGATGCACGCGAGCAACAGAACGCCGAGCACAATCAGTTTAGGTTTGGTCATAAGCAAGAGCGTCGGGCATAGGCTGGTCTTGGCTTTAAACGTAGTGGCCGGGCGCAGGCCCGTCAAGCGTTGATTCCATAGGGACACGCGCGCGGTGCGTCACCAAGTTGTCGGTGCCGCGACCTGCCTTCGGGCAGAGCACACTTTTAAAAGTGTGTTCTGCCCATTGGGCTGCGCTGCCGGTTTCCATGGGCGGACAGGACGCGACAAGCGCGGCGCATTCCACCCTCTGCAAATTGCGGAATGCACCCAAGGGCACCGACAAGCTGGGGATTCACTGCCCGCGCATCGCGGAGATTTTCGATTGCGCGTCTGCTCCACTTAGGGTAACGCTGCCGGTGCGAAAGGGTCTGCTTAGCATTGTCCGACCTCGAAGCGCCTTATGAAATCTAGAAAAAAGACGCCGAAGAAAACTGTAAAAAAAGCGGCGGTGACGGCTTCCGGCCCGCCTCCTGCGCCTGCCGGGAAGCCGAAACGCCGGCGCCCACCTCAGGCGGCCAATGCGCCAGTCAAATCCTCTCAGCCGCCGGCGGCAGAACCGGGAGGGCCCGACCTTGCCGTAAAAAGTTTCCGCCTCAAAATTCCACCCATTCTGCTGGAAAAGGACGTCCCTCCTTCACCGGCGCCTGGCGGGCCTGGACAACGCTACGCCTTGGGGCCGGCTGCGCCGAAAGAGCATTTGTCCGGCACCGAACCGCCGGGCGAATTGCCGGAAGCCTACGGCACCCAGCGATTGCTCCTCACCGCCCGGGACCCGCACTGGCTTTATGCGGCTTGGGACCTGACTCGCGAGCAATTGCGCCGCTGCGCCGATCTTTCCTCTCAGGGACATTTGGTCTTGCGGTGTTACATCAATGAAGCCACCGGCCAACCGCTGGTGGAAATCAAGGTGCAGCCCGAGTCGCGCCACTGGTTTTTCCAGGTCGGGCGCGGCGGGATGCGCTATGTGGCCGAACTGGGCTATTATGATCGGCAGGGGAATTGGAACCGAATTTCGATTTCCAGGCCGGCGATGACCCCCCCGGATACGCTGGCGGAGGACACTTCCGTTCAGTTCGCCACCATTCCGCCGGAGGTCGCTCTTGAGAAGTTGCTGGACGTCGTGCAGATCGCGGTCAGCGAGAATGTGCCCTTGATCGAAGCCGTTCAACAGCTCCGTGCCACGGGCCATCCGGAATTGCCCGCCGCGCCCCCGCCTCCACCGGCCCCCTGGACCCCGGCCCAGGCTCGGGCCCTGGCTCAAGTCGTCACCATGGACCACCAGCGCCGGGTCTGGATCGGCTCCCTCGAAGTCACCGAATTGGTGCGGCGCCAGTACGAACAGGAAATCTCCTCGGCCGGGGCTGCTCAAATATCGCGCCCCCCGCCAGCCGGCGAAGCTGTCTCCAGCGTGTCAAGCCCGGTGGGCGGGCCGGAACAGCCAGAATCATTCTGGCTCAAGATCAACGCCGAACTGGTGATCTATGGAGCGACAGAGCGCGGCGCCAAAGTGACCATTGGGGGCCGTCCCATAAAGCTGAATTCAGATGGCACCTTCAGCCACCGCTTTGCCTTGCCGGACGGTCAATATGACTTGCCCGTGGTTGCGATTGCGGCGGATGGAGCGGACGGTCGCAGCGCGGAACTGAAGTTCAGCCGCAGCACCGAGTATCGCGGCGCGGTGGAAACGCTGGCTCTGGAACCCGGCCTTCAGGCTCCTTATCCGGCCGACGGAACTTACGTTTGAAGCGGCGGCTTGGTTGATCCTCGAAAAAGCAGTTGGAACCGCGAAATACACGAAAAACACGAAATGAAAAATACTTGTAAGAGCGAGGCCATTTACCCTTTGAGTGAGAGCCGGCTTTTGCCAATGCGGTTCTGTTTTCGTGTATTTCGTGGTTTGAACTCCCGGTTTTAGGTTGATCGTTCTTTCGCCTGCTCACCCCTATGGCCGGTTACCTTGCGCTCGTCCTGCACGCGCACCTGCCCTTTGTTCGCCATCCTGAACATGACCGGTTTCTGGAGGAAAACTGGCTGTTCGAGGCGATCACAGAATGTTACATCCCGCTGCTGCAAGTGCTGCAGGGGTGGCAACGGGACGGCATCGAAGCGCGCCTGACTCTGACGCTGTCGCCCACCCTCTGCTCGATGTGGCTGGACCCGCTGCTGCAAGACCGGTATGTGCGCTACCTGGAAGGTCTCATCGAGCTGGCCGAAAAAGAAACTTACCGCACCCATTGGGACCCGGCACTGAGACCACTGGCCGCCCTGTACCACCGTCGGTTTCTCGAAAGCCGAGCAGCCTATCTGGCACAGGGGCGCAACCTGGTGGCAGCATTTCGCGCTCTCCAGGATTTGGGCAGGGTGGAGATCATTACCAGCGCGGCCACCCATGCGCTGTTGCCGCTGTTGGAAAATCATCCGCCGTCCCTGCGGGCGCAAATCGTGGTGGCGCGCGATCATTACCGCAGTTGCTTTGGCGCCGACCCGCGCGGCATCTGGCTGCCGGAATGCGCTTACGTCGATGGCATCGAAACGGTCTTGCAGGAGGCGAACATCCGCTGGTTCATCACGGACACGCACGGACTGCTCCACGCCCGTCCTCGCCCGCGCTACGGCGTTTTCGCACCGGTCTTTACGCCTAATGGCCTCGCTGTCTTCGGACGCGACCTTGAGTCTGCCAAACAGGTCTGGAGCCGGCAGGAGGGTTATCCGGGGGATGGCTGCTACCGGGATTTTTATCGCGATATCGGTTTTGATTTGGATTACGATTATGTCCGGTCCTACCTCCCGGCGCCGCCCGAGCGCAGTTTTACCGGCATCAAGTATTTCCGCATTGCCGGCCACGGCACGGATAAACAGGTTTACGACCGGCCGGCCGCGGTGCAGAAGGCGGCGGATCATGCCGGGCATTTTTTGGATGCGCGCCTGGCGCAGATGCAACATCTGGCCAGCCTGATGGATCGTCCTCCCCTGGTGCTGGCGCCGTACGACGCCGAATTGTTTGGGCATTGGTGGTATGAAGGGCCGGAATTCCTCGATTGCTTCGTGCGCAAAGCTGTGTCTGGGCTGGAGACTTTTCGCTTGATCACGCCGGAGGATTATTTGCGCTTGCATCCGACAAACCAGGTGGCCCGGCCCAGCGCATCCAGTTGGGGTGAGGAAGGCTACTGGAAAGTCTGGTTGAATGAGACCAATAACTGGATATATCCCCACCTGCAGATCGCCCAGGAGCGGATGACGGAACTGGCGCGTCAATTTTCCCAGGCAACCGGTGTGGCCCACCGCGCTTTGCAGCAGGCCGCGCGCGAACTGTTGCTGGCTCAGGCCAGCGATTGGCCGTTCATCCTGCGGACCGGCACCAGCCCGGAGTACGCCCGGAAGCGTGTCACGGACCATCTCCTGCGATTCAACGCGCTCCACGAGCAACTCACCTGCGCCCGCCTCGATGAAGCGTGGCTGAGCAAGATCGAAGCGATCGACAATATTTTTCCAGGCATCGAGGTTAGTTTCGAATGGCCCTCAGACCGGACCTAAGGCGGAGCGTCGGTTCTTGACCGGTCAATTCAACCGGCCAATTGCGCGCGTGTGGCCCGCCGGGCGGCGGCCAGTGACTTGAATGCAAACGGCGCTTGCACCGAGGACGCGCCCAGGATGCGGGCGAGCGTGGCGCGTGTCGTCGCCTGGTCGTCATCGAAGTCGCCGTGACGGCGGGACTCGGAGTGGTCGGGCGCGCCGTCGGGCGCGGTGTTGGGCGAGCGGACCCAGGTGGCCGAGGGCAAGCCCAAGATCGGCACCGCGTCCGGGTCGTCGTGGCGAATGTCCTTGGCGCGCACTTTGAAATCAGCGTCGGCGAGAATGAATTTCTCCATGCCGAGCAAGGGCGCGCCCTTGGCCCAGAGCAGGCCGGACTTCTTCTCAAACGCGTTCGAGACGAGGTAGAGCAACGACTTGTGGTAAATGTGCCCACAGTGGTCGTCCTGTTCGGCGGAGTCCTTGAGGGTGAACAGCGCGAAGCTTCGCACGCCGCCCGCGCGCAGGACCGGCAGGTAGTCCTCCTGGAAGAGCGCCATCGTGCAGGCCGGCGCCCACAGCGTGAGCGTGGCCACGTTCAGTCCCAGCCCTGGTTCGCCTTTGAGCGATCCGGCCTTGATGGCTCCGCGCACGGCCAGCTTTTGCACGAGCGGCGCCATGAAAATGCTGCCGGCGCTGTGGCCGGCCACGTGGATTTCCACCGACGGATCCTGCGCGGCGAGTTCGGCGATTTGTTCGAGCGCCAGGCGGGCGCCGCCGCTCTGGCTCGTGGTGGCCAGGAGAGCGTTTTCTTTCATCTCGCTCCACTCGGCCTTGCCGGACAGCGGGCGGGCCAGCACTTCCAGAGTGTCGTCAAGACGGTCGAGCATGAAGTCTTTCGCGGCGTCGAGGAATCCTTCCGGGCGCCGGCGGCGGAGCAAGTCTTGAAGCATGTTGGTGAGCGTCGTCCAGTAATCGGTCTTCCAGATGAAGGCCAGCGGATAAACCTGCGCGTCCAACAGCGGCTGGACGGCGTCGGCCTCGCTCACCAGGCCGCCGTGGGCGTAGAGCAGCAGGCGCTTCTTCGGCCAGTCCTTCGTGACACGCCGGAAATCCTCGTGGAAGATTGTGCGCACGTCCGCCTCCGTGGTGCCGAACGTGCCGCCGGACCGAAGCCAGCCGTCGTTGCCAAGGCTGATGATGTGCGGGCGCAACTCGGAGAACACGTAGCCCGCCTGGCCGCTGACGCCGACGACCGCGCGGCCCTTCGCGCCCTCGGCTTCGCGCAGCACCGGCGCGCCCAAGCGCGCGACCCAGACGTCCGTGCCGTTGACCAGCCAGTCGTCGTAGGTGACCAGCGCAAAACCGCCCTTGCCCCATGCTTCGCTCCACGAATTCTGAATCCAGAAACCGCGCTCGTCGTAGCCGACAATGGCGAAAGCGTGCCCGCCCAGTTGTTCCTCGGTGAACGGGATCACGCCCTCGGCGCTGATCCGGCCCCAGCCCGCGTGGACATTGGCGGTCACGTAAAGAATCCCCACTTCCGAGATCGCGCTGTGCAGGGCGACGAGATCGAGATGATTGACTCGGAAGTAGGCGCCCAGCGGACGCCCGGCGGCATCTACCGCGCGCTCATCGGTCAGGCGATTGTCCGGGTCGTCCACGTGGTAGGGCCAGGCCGCCTCCGCGCAGACGCCGTGTTTGTGCCAGCCCTTCATGGCGCCGCGCACGCTGGAGCCGGAATAGGCTTCACCCGCCCATTCATCGTAACGTTTGGCCATCTCGTAAAACATGCGGGGGCTGACCGGCGTGGGGTCGGGCACGACTTTGCGCCGGCGCAGGAGGAAATGCGCCACGGCGGCCAGCCCAAAGCCGGTGCAAGCGCCCTCCTGGCCCTGGTTCAGAATCGGCACCTTGCGGCGCGGGTAGCGGCCGATGTAAGTCTCCAGCGGAATCCGCGTCGGCACTTCGACGAGAGTGGGCACGTACATCTTGTCGCGGAAGTCAATGGTGTCGGGCCGGGCGTCGAAGGTGCGCTGGGCCACGGGGAGGGAGGACGATCGGGATTTGGTTTTCATGGGATGCGGTTTGGCTAATATTTTACTGTCGTGCCAGACGCAAATCGGTTGCGCGCCTGGCAGGATTTTGATTGGAAGTAATCTGCACGACCGCAGGACCGGCTGAACGATACGGCGGAGTCAAGAAAACGGCTTGGGTAAGGTCTGGCGGGTGTAAGGGTCGAAAAAACTGGACAATTCTGCGTGGAACTATTTTATTGGGGGCATGGCC
>CAYIIH010000013.1:0-7855 GCA_964363225.1 uncultured Verrucomicrobiota bacterium
AGTGCCTCCCCTGCTGGCTTGTCGGCCCCGGAACGCTTCATGCATTGGCGCTGGGCAGAAGAAGAGAGCTGAAAAGAGGACTTGCGTTCAAGGAAGGGTTCTGATTGGATTGCGCCCGTTCCAGAGGGACGCTGTGAACGTGACTCGAGGTCAATCAATCGGTGTTGTGGCTCCCGCGCGCGGCGCATCGGACAATCGGAGCCAAAGGAGAAGGTGTCCCCGAAAAACCCCCGACGCCCGGCACGTGCACCTATCTTGCGCTTTTGCTCTTCTTAAAGACCGGGTCGCTGCCATGCTTTTGGGGAGCGCGGGCGTCGCGCCCGCTGTTTTCGGCGTCCCGCCGAAAACATTTGGACGCCCGACCGAAGTGCCATTGGGCACAGTGCGGGCGCACCGGAAGCAGTCGGCGAGACGCCGACTGCTGCGACCGGGACGATCGCGCTCCCCATTCCTGATTGAATCGTTCCCGCCAAATCGCTGTCAAGTTCGGCAAAGTGCGCACGGCGTACGATCATGTCCGGCCCGGGTAGAACACAGACCGGACCGAGTACAATCGAGGTTTCTGCCAGTACGACCAAGTTTCGACCGAGTACGACGAAGTTTCGGCCTCGTACAATCGAATTCCGACCCTGTACGAAGCAATTTCCGCCCTGTACAAAGCGATTTCGACCCAGTACGACCCCGTTTCGCAGCATTTTCGGCGACATCCGCGTCAGTACGACCTTATAGTCAACAATTTACGCCGATTGACACGGAAAAGCAGTTGGAACCACGAGACTATCCAATCGAGAGAACCACTAAATACACAAAATACGCGAAAACAAATGCCGAGACTCCCTCTCAGGCGGACGACTGTGAGTCACGAAAGGGAGAGATGTTGTGAGGAATAGTCACTCCAAATTGCGATCGAGGTCCGCGGTGGACGCACTGTGCTGGCGCTGTTTTCGTGTATTTGGCGTATTTCGTGGTTCATCTCTACTGCCTTTCCGCTTTTCGAGTTCCTAACACTTCGCACCTGACACCTGAAAACCCTCAACGCTCAACTCAGAATATGCCTGAAACCACGCCAACCACCCCTACCACCGCCACGACCCAAACCCCGCCACCGGCAGACGCCGCCAAAGCCAAAGCCACCCGTGGCGACGTTAACCAAAGCATCCTCGCCGACATCAAGCTCGCCGAGGACGTAGCCGCCGCCGCGCAAGATGCTGGCCACGCCGCCAAGCTGGCAGAAGAGGACCTCCCTGCCACGGCCGCGACCGATCTGCTGGCGCTCGCCAAAGCCGCGCGCGACCTGGTAGGCCGGGTCGTCACCGCCAAGAACGACAAGCTGGCCGCCACACAGGCCGAGGCCGAGGCCTTGGACACCCTGATGACCGCCCTGCGCGACCTCCAGCAACGCGCCAAACGCAAGTTCGACAAAGGCGATCCCAAGCTCGCCGCCTACTGCATTGGCAAGACCAACTTCGGTCGCGACCGGGAGACCCTGGAACAAGACGCCGAGAACATCATCAAGCTGGCCACCGCCGATGCTTTGCCCGGTCTCAAGCCAGACAAACTCGCCGCCGCCGGGCACCGCCCTGACCGCGTGGAAGAAAGCCGACAAAGCCCAAGGCAAAGCCGGCGAGGACCAAGGCAAGGCGCTCGGCGAATTAGAGACGAAGGTCGCCGACGTGAACGCCAAGCGCCGCGACATCCAACTGGCCGCCGACACCGCCTGGCCGCACACGGACAAAGCAAACACGCCCGTCCGCCGCGCCTTCAAACTGCCCGCGAACCAGCCCATCGCGAAATGATGAGAAAACCGCGCCTCATTGGAGCGCAGGAGTCCATCCTGCGCGCCAGTGAACCAACCGATCGCGAAACGACGAGAAAAAGCGAATTGAACCGCAGATGAACGCTGATGAACACAGATTCGTAAGTGCTCCCCTCTGCCCCCCTCTGGCGCCCTTTCCCCCACGTCGGAGAGGGCAGCGTGAGGGGCAATGGTTGCGTCCGTGGATCGCCTCTCCGCCCGTTGGCGAAATGATCGGGAAAGCCGGATTGACGGATTCATGCCGGCGGCCATAGATTACAGCTTATGGGCAAAGTCATCGTCAAAATCAAGCTGACCAACTACGTGGAAGAGCAGTTGCAGAAGCTCCAGGGCCTGGGAGGCAAACCCCATTCAGTCGAAACCGAGGCGCTGGTGGACACGGGCGCCACGCGCCTTTACCTGCAATCCAAGGTCATTCGCGCGCTCGGATTGCGCCAGGAGGGCGAGGTGGTGTCGCGGACGACCAACGGTTCCCGCAAGCGGGCCGTGTATCAAGCCGCGCGCCTCGAACTCATGGGGCGGGATGGGGCCTTCCAAGTGGTCGAGGTGGACGACGACGTGCCCAATCTCTTGGGCCAGATTCCGCTGGAATATCTGGACTTCGTCGTTGATCCCAAGAGGCAGAAGCTCATTCCCAACCCTGAACACGGCGGCACGCAAATGAGTGAGGAATACCTGATCCTTGACGACCGCGGACTCTTGACTTGGAACCTTTAACCTTGAACTCTGCGCATTACAGACCTGCAATCTGGTGTCTGCCATCAAGCCAATTGTGGCGCAGGCATCCGCCGCGACATCCAACTGGCCGCCGACACCGCCTGGCCGCACACGGACAAAGCAAACGCGCCTCTCCGCCGCGCTTTCAAGCTGCCCGCGAACCAACCCATCGCGAAATGACTACGGCGTTACGGACCGATAGTTCGCCGTTGGATGCTGGCGCTCGGATCCTGAAGCGAGGAAATGAGCATTGAGAAAACCATTGAAAAGCTGCTGCGCGGACAATCGGACGCCAACCTCCGTTTCGAGGAACTCTGCCATCTGCTCCAGGCCAAAGGCTTCCGGATGCGGAGCGAGGGGAGCCACCACATATTCACCCGGCCCGGCGTCCGCGAGCGGCTCAACCTTCAAAAGGAGGGCGCCCACGCCAAGCCGTATCAGGTTCGACAAGTCCGCAAGATTCTGGCAGCCTACAAATTGTTATGAACGCTGAACATTACGAGATGATTATCTGGTGGAGCGACGAGGATGGCGCCTTTGTTGTGGAAGTGCCGGAGTTGCCGGGCTGCATGGCGCACGGCGGCACCCGGCAGGAAGCCACCCGCAACGCCGAAGACGCCATCCGCCTCTGGCTTAAAACCGCCAAAGACGACGGCCTTGAAATCCCCCGCCCGCGCGGGCGTTTGGTCTATGCGTGACCGATATTCAACAACCGCCGCGAATTCGGCGTGTCGGCCGATGAGGCGTTCCAGGGCGTTTAGAATCTGCAATGGACAATCTGAGATCCAGCGCCGCGTGGCGCCCACCAGCGCCGCGAACTCTGATTCGCGATGGATGCTGTCCCAATTCGATATGAGCCTGCATCAATTTCAAATCTGTGATCCGTCATCTGCCATCAAACGAAGCGTGGCGCCCGCCGGCAAACAAGAGAATGTAGCCATTCGACGCGAGTTCGGTCTCCCGGCAGACAAAGCGTTCAAGGGATGAAATAGATTCCGCCATGACGCCCGCCGCCCCCGAACCGATCTGGCTGGTCACCCCGCAAAAGGTGGATGCGGTCGTGCGGCGTCTCATCGAGGTGGGCCGCCCGCGCCAGATCATATTGTTCGGCTCCTACATCCGGGGCGAGATCACCCTTGACAGCGACCTCGATGTGCTGGTCGTGACGGGCGACGACGTGGAAGACACGCGGCAGGAGAGCGTGCGCTTGCGCAGCGCCATGCGAGGCATTTTGATGCCGATGGACATCCTGGCGGTGCGGGAAAACGTGTTCCATCAACTGAAGGACAAGATCGGCTTGATCTACCGCGAAGCGATGCAAAACGGCAAGGTGGTCTATGACGCCGCTGCTTGATCCCGCCAGCCAGGGCGCGCCTGAAGACTGGCTCCGCCACGCCCAGAGCGACCTGCGCGTCGCCAGGCTGGTGCGCCAGGATCTGGACATCCTCCCCCACCAACCCGCCTTTCATGCCCAGCAGGCGGTGGAGAAGGCGATGAAAGGTGTGTTCGTCCATCACGCGGTTCCTTTCCCCAAAACCCACGATTTGCAGGATCTCGTTGAATTGCTCCAAGCCCACGGCATCGCCTGGCCGTTTGCCGTGGACGAAGTCGAGCCGTTGACCAGCTATGCCATCCACACGCGCTACCCGGGTGGCTTTGCCGAAGTGAGGCGCCAGGAAGTGGACCAAGCCATTGCTGTGGCCGAGAAGGTCCTGGACTGGGCCAGACTGCAAATTATTCCTTCCCACACCGGGAGCACATGATGTCAGCAATGAACAATCCGGCGCCACCACCGCGCGCAAGCAACTCGAAAAGCTGGTCAAGGACCTCACCGACCAGCGCCGCGAACTCCAATTCGCCGTGGACGGCCTCTGGCCCGCCGGGAAGAAGGAAAACGCCGGCATTCGGGCAGCATTCAAACTGCCGCCGGACAAGGCGTTTCTATGAGAACGATGGCGAAGGCGGCGAGCGGGAGCGCCTATTGACGATCTTACTGTAAGAAGCGAAACTGGCATCGTATGGGCAAAGTCACCGTTAAAATCAAGCTGACCAATTACAGCGATCTCGTGCTGCGTCGCCTCAAGCTGGCCAAGGGAAAGCCGCGCACGGTTGCAGTGGAAGCTTTGGTGGACACGGGTGCCACCCGGCTCTACCTCAAGCCTTCGGTCATCAAGAAGCTGGGGTTGGTGCGCACCGACACCGTGCGCTCGCGGACCACCAACGGCGACGCCATCCGGTACAAATACGAACCGGTCGAGCTCGAACTCATGGAGCGGCGCGAAACCTTCGACGTGATCGAGGTGCCGGAGAATGTCCCCAACCTGCTGGGCCAGGTGCCGCTGGAAGTGCTGGACTTCGTGGTGGACTCAAAAAGCCTGCGCCTCATCACGAATCCGGCCCACGGCGGGGAACAAATGACGGAGGAGTATTGAAAGCCATGTCATCTTCTTTCTTATTCGCCGCCGACCTCGCCAAAGGCCATCCCGGCGCGCAATACCGCGACAACGAGTTGAGAAAGACGCGCTTTGATTAGAGCCGCCGGGAGGCGAGTGAGAAGGCTATCGCGGCGCGAAAGGCCGACAGGTCGAGGCTGCGGGCGCAGCCGCGCCAATTCCGATGGGAAGACCAATTCAACCTCAGCCTCGAACCGGTGACTGCGCGCGAATTCCACGACGAGACGCTTCCGCAAGAAGGCGCGAAGACCGCGCACTTCTGCTCCATGAAGATCACCGAAGACGTCCGCAAATACGCCGCCGAACAGGGCATCGCCGAGGAAGAAGCCCTCAAGCGCGGCATGGAAGAAAAGTCGAAAGAGTTTGTCGAAAAGGGCGCGGAGGTTTATGTATCTTCGAGGCAATAAACTGAGCTTGGTTTGATGGCCTGGCTTTAGCTATTCTCCTGAATGTGTCCGCGTTTTCAACAGTAGCACCGGGTTTCGAAACGTTCTTGGCAACCGCCAAGGATGCACCTGCTTTGGCGCCAGGGAGGGCTGGCGATCCTCGAAACACGCGATTCATTCCCCGCAACTTTCTGATTGAAGAACGGATCGATGCTGGCCGGGCGGCCCATTATGCGGCGGCGATTCGCTCAGGCGGACCAGCATCGTTTGACGAATGGAATGCGGCCCACAACGCCTACCTCGACCACCATGTATTTCGCAAACCTCCTGCCACGCACGACTATCATGCTGTGGATACGGATGACCCAGCGGTGTGCCCCGAGACCTTTCGGTCTACACTTGCGCTGACTGCATTTCAGGGAACGGACTTGGACACCGATTTCATTCGAGCAATGCCAGTGGCCGACATTGCATGGCGCGCAGGCCGCAATGAGGACGAGGTCTTCGCACTGGGTCAGCAGGTCGTGCGGGATCCAAATCCGCGAAGCGCGGCAAGTGGTGACTTGGCGATGATTCTTGAGGAAGCCTTCCTCGGGCCAAAGTGCGAACACCGTCCGGTTTTCGCCGCGTTCTACGAGGATTTTCTGGATGCGTTGCGCGACACTGCGGACACCACATGGCCCGACTGTCTCCGGGACCGGCTCGGCCTCTACCATCTCAATCAGTGGTCCAGTCTGTTCCCGCGCCGCGTTTTCCTTTTCCGCTACGCGGTCCGGGAGATTCCGAGACGGCAGGGCGACGCCGAACGCCGCCCCATCGCGCTCCCTGCGGTTCTTGACCATCGGCTGGCAGAGGCGTTCTGTCCGGCTCCGAGAGAACTTCGGCAGGGGCAACTCGTGAACCTTCAGGCTGACGTCACTTAACAACCCGCCCGTGAAGTGCTACATTTGTTCATGCCTCTGGAACCGAAACACCTGTTCCGCGTCGGCACCGTGACAAAACCAGTGCCAGACTATCTCGGCCCCGCGCGGCGCGACCATCTCCTCTGGCTGCGCCTGCTGTCAGGCCGCGAGGACTACGCGGCGGCGACGGACAGCGACCTCTTCTCACTGTGAACGGCTCATCACCACATCTGCCGGAATCATGGCTTTCCCGTTTGGGCGGCGCCGACGCCTCGGGCTGGCTGACCGCGTTTCAGAGCCATGCCGAGCACGCCGTTTCCGATCTGTTGTGGAACCGGTTCTACTTCGGGCCGCTGAATCTGACTGAGCGGGGCCAACTTCTCGCCAACTGGCTGGAAGCATTCGGTGATTCTGAAAACTTCGCGCCGCGCCTCGACTCGGCGTTTGCTGCTTGGATTGAAAAGAACTGGGGGCGCTTCGAACAGCCCGCCGTCTCAATGGTGTCGGCGTGGACCTGCCTAGCCAGCGTTATCGAGTTTAGCGCCCGGCTTCCTCAAACCAGCCGGCTTGCCAGTGCCGCTGCGGCTTTACGCGCCCGGTTTCCGCTGCGGGAACGATTCCTAGGGAGTTTTTCCACTGCTCCGGCGGCGGACCCGCTTGGTTTCTACCTAGCTGCTGTCGCGGAGTTTCAGGACGACCGTTCGCTCGCGGGATTCTGGCAGCGGCTTTGCGACCTGCCGGACGGCGTTCCTTTCTATCATGCACGGTATGGGATCCTCGGCCTCCGCCGGCTCAAAGCCGCGAGTGCTTGGGAAAACGGAAGCCTGCGCGCCGAAGTCGTGCTAGGGATGCTACGGCTAGCGAACGCTTTCGACCGACTGGTGCGCGAGCGAGGGCTGGCTGAGCAAGTGGCCAAGTCCAGCTTCCGCCGCGTGGCGGTTCAACTCGCGGCGGCCTATCCCAGCTCTCCGGGATGGGAAGATCATGGTCTGGCCCACGCGTTAAAACTGCCTGAACGACCGCAACGGTGGGTGCTGGATGCGATTGGACCGCTGGCCATTGCCGTGAAGCAGGAACAGGCCAAAGCCAACCGGCCGCACGCACGCCCAAGGCCATCCATTCAAGCCGACCCGGATTGGGCACCCCGAGGGCAACGTCTCGCGAAAGCTCTCCGGACAGGCCATCTCGACATGCTTCCGGAGGCGAAGCGGCTCGTTGATGAAGAGAGGCGATACGCCGAGGCCACCGGCGACACGTATTCGCTGGTTCGGTCACTCTGTAGTTTTTCGCCAGGCATTGTTCTCCATCAACCTGACATTGCCGTCCGCTGGGCGGAGGAGGCCCGAGGCTGGGAACCGCATAACGCTTTTACTTGGGCTACCATCAAGAATGTTCTCCTAAAGCAAAAGAACGTGCCGCACGCTCTTCGCTTCGCTTGGGTTGCATGGAAACGCTTCCCCGAGGATGTCGTCGCCCGCAATGGCTTGGCGGAAGTGCTCAAGGCGGCGGAGCGCTATCCTGAAGCTGAGGAAGTCTATCGCCAAACCATTGAGCTAGTTCCGCTCGAAGTTGACCGCCACA
>CAYIIH010000013.1:7955-44474 GCA_964363225.1 uncultured Verrucomicrobiota bacterium
CCCGCAACGGCTTGGCGGAAGTGCTCAAGGCGGCGGGGCACTATCCCGAAGCCGAGGAAGTCTATCGCCAAACCATTGAGCTAGTTCCGCTCGAAGTTGACCGCCACAACCACCTCGTTGCCCGCAACGGCTTGGCGGAAGTGCTCAAGGCGGCGGGGCACTATCCCGAAGCCGAAGAAGTCTATCGCCAGACCATCGATCTCGTTTCCCTCGAGGTTGACCGACACAACCACATTGTCGCCCGGAACGGCTTGGCAGACACGCTGCGGCGGGCACATCTCTGGACGGATGCCGAAGTCGCCTACCGCGAGAGCATCGCTGCTGGATACGTTGATTCTGCGACCTTTGTGTGTTTTGCCTATCTGGTGCTGCGAAAAGGCGAGGCCGGGCGCGAGGAAGTTTTGTCTCTGGTGGAGGAGGCGTTGAGACTGGACCGACGGAATTCGTATGCGCTCGCTCTTAAGCAGAAACTCCTACCCGCACAATCTGCCGATGTGGCCGCCATTGCCGACGAGTGGGAATCCGTGGCGGACGAAATATTTGTGGCTCCTGATGCCGTTGAAGAAGAGGACGACGCTGACGCTGGAGAAATCGACTTAGGCGATCTCCGGTTCGATGAACCGCCGCGCGAATCCGCCCAACCATTGACGTTCGGCTCAACCCAAGCGCCCGCGAGTCCCTTGCAGGTTGCCTCCCCTGCAAAGCCTCTACCGGCGTCTGACTCGCTGGAAGTGAGCGCCCTCATCGCTGAAGCCCACTTCTATCGTTCATGGGCGGCCCGCTGCCCTGAGAACACAGCTCTAGCTCACCGACAGAAGGCGGCGGCACTGCTCGCCAAGGCGGATGCGTTGTCTCCGCAGGACGCCCAGATTGCGGCTGAGAAAGCGGCTCTGGAATGGTCTCAGGGAAACCATGAGCAGGCGACGCAGACGCTCTTCACCCAACTCGGCAACCACCCCGCAGCCGCCCCGTTGTTGGTCCTGAAAGCACGTCTCGATCGTGAAGCTGCCCGCAAGGAACAACGCCGCCTCAGCGAGGCCGCGTTGGCAGACCTGCTCCAGGCTCCTAACCGTCTTCGCGACCTCGATCCCGCACTGATGCCGGCCTTCCACTTGGAGAAAGGCCTCGCTGCTCTGGCTTTGCTTGACGGAGCAGTCCGCCTTGAAACCGCCGCCAACGCCTTTAGCAGCTTCCGCCACACCGTCGCCCACCGGGCCGCAGAGGAGAAAGTTGACCGTGAAGCTTCCCGCGACCAACGCGCTAGGGCGGCGCCCCGATTCCACGAATGGCTGCAATCGACCACGAACCGGCGCTTTTTCGGCACGTTTCCCGATCCTGAAACCGTTCGGGCGGATGACGTGCCCGGCATAGAACGATCTCTCGCAAACCACCCCTCCGCCTTCGACGAGATCGAAGACACGATCGTTGACCGGATTGCTTTCGCTGGTGTGTAGCCCGGTGGTGGATTGCGACATCATGGCCGCTTACGACGTGAGCTTCAGGATGGGCGACGGCCTGTGTCCCGGCTCAATTGCCGACGCCAACGACGAAGCGCAATTCGGCGGACTCAAAGTGCAGGGCGCGTCACTCCGTGCGCGCCGTCGTCAGCGGTGCGTCGTGCCTGCCACGTTTCGGCGATTTGCTGGATGCCATTCTTGGCTTTTCAACCGCTGCCCGCTTCATTACATTTTTGCTCATGCCGCCAGCCAAAAACTCAAAGTCCGCAGGCGTTCGTGTTGGAATTATTCGCGCCATCAGCACGCCCTTGGGGTTCTACGTTTTGTCATTGCTGATTGTGGAGGCGACCATCGGGCTGGTGCTCACGGCGTCGAAACTGAGCGAGGACCACGTGTGGTGGGGCTTCTTCGTGGTGGCCGGGCTTTTTCTGCTGGTGTTCCTCGTGGTCACAGTCTTGGTGATTTGGTTTCCGAAGAATTTGTTTTTTGGGAAAGAGGAACACTCGAACCCGGCGCTCGAACCGTCGGCGTTGCGAGACGCGATTGAGGAAATCATCACGGAGAAGGTGAAGCCTGAGTGCTTGAAAAATCCGCCAAACTGAATAGGATATAACCATGAACTGGAAAGACACTGTGACTGACGCGGAAGAGGTGAAAGTATTTTTGGCTCTCGATGGCCCGCAATACACTTGGCGCACGATGGGTGGCATCGCGCGCCAAACCGGTTTATCCGAGGAGCGGGTCGCGGCAATCCTCAAGAAATACAATCTAACGCTCACGCGGTTGTCGGAAACGCCTGCGGTTTCAGGTTCGGCTTTGGTCGGCTTGATTGAAAAAGTGGGTGTTTAGATCGTCCCAGTCAGCCACCTCTGCCATTTTCCCCGTTTTAGGAGCTTTTCGCGTAAAAACCTTGAGTTTTTAGGGGGTTCAACGGCCCAGAGACCGACTGGCACGCACCCTGACCCCATCTCGCACCGGCCTTGACCTCGACGCGCACGCACCTTGACCCCGGCTGGTTCTACCATGACCTTGAGCGTGACTTGCACGCGCCCGGCTTCGACTCGCACCGTCCAAGACTACGGCGCGCACACGTCCGGCTCGCGCTGAAACTGTCCCGACCCTCGCTCACTCTCGCTCGGATTTGATTTGCCCGCGCCCGGCTCTGTCGCGCACAGACCTTTGATTTGATTTTCATTCGCCAGGCCACGGCTCGCACAGGTTGAAGATTGATTCGCACGGAGGTTTTCTTGCCCGTGTATTCGTCTTGGAGTTTCGGGTCAACCTCTCCGCCGATGATGAGGATTTGCAGACTCATCCCCAGTCTTCCCGTGAGTGTGTCGGCGTATTTCTTCGCTTGCGCTTCCGCGTCGCGCCCGACGGCATCAGACGGTCGTTTGAATTCGATCAAGAGATGCTGTTTGAGGTTGTTCCCGGCGAGGAACAGGCCATTGGGAATGACGAATGACGAATGTCGAACGGGTGTGAAGTCGTCGCGCCATCAAGCTGTATTCGGGACCAAAGACCCACAGGCTGTGCTGGAGGGCACCGTGCATTTGTTGCTCGCTTGTCTTTGGATCGCCGGCCAACCGGTCGAGGTAATCGAGGAATTCAAGGCGCCGTTTGGCCTGCTGGGCGATGAACGCCAGGTCGCAGAGACCGAATTTCTCCAGCGCGTCAGCGAAGTGGAACACGTCCACTTTCTCGGCTTCCTGGATTTCGCGGCAGACGGTCCAGTACTCGTCACAAGCTCCAGCGCGTCGAGCACGAGGCTGACCAAGACGGTAATACGCTCTTCCTTCTCGCCTTCCTGATAGGAGCGGGAGATGAGCTTGTTGAGCCGGTCTTCGACAATTGCACGTCAATGGGTAGAGGCACTTTTTCCAGGTCCTTGGCAGCACTGAGGAGGGCGCCTTTGGAAATAGTCAGCCGCGTTTGCGCGCCGTGAGCTTTTGTGTCCACTTCCATCGTTTCGGCAAGAATCAGGCCGGCGAACTTGCCAATACCTCGGCGGCCTTTGACCACGCGAAGAAGGTTCGGCGTGCGCTCGCCTTCGCGGCTGAGACGGGGACTGGCGATGTTCAGGTACTCAGTGCGAACTTCCTGTTCCTTCATGCCGCTGCCGTTATCCATGACGATGATTGGGGCATCGGAGAGGATGGCGGGCAAAGTGATGTGAACCTCCGTGGCTTCGGCGTCCCAGGCGTTGTCGATCAACTCCAGATGCGTACGTTCGCTGGAAGCGTAGCTTTCTCCGAGGATAGCAGTGAGGCGGGGATCAACGCGGAAGGAGGCCGGCTTCGTCATAGCGCGAAAGTGTATCATCGGCTCTCTGACGCATCAAGCCGTCCAAGCGAATTTCGGGGACGCTCGTTTCCCACGCAGTTTGGCGGCGTGGTTCTCGTGAAGAACTATCAGGAAATCGGCCTCGAACGCCAACGTGTAATGGACATCCAAGAGCGGCTGCTGCAACACGTCTGGCACGAACGCAAGTCGCACCGCAGGGATGAAATCGACCTGTTGGCTGAACCGTGAGCGGTTGGAAGTTTCAGTAACTTCTTCCTGGCATCACGTCAGGATACGGTCCAAGAAACCGTTCGCCGTCGAAGTGAATCAAATGGTCGGGGTCTTCCGCGACCCACACTTCTGTTTCCCAAGAAATCTGCGGCAGGAAACTCTGCATTGCGCGCCGCGTCTCAAACGCCTTTACGAACAGCAGCCCGGCCTTGCAGCCTTTGAAAAGGTCCTTCAGTTCGTTCCGGCGTTTCCAATCCACCGAGCCCGCGCTCGTGACGGCTTCAGCCAGCAGCAGCCAGTTGCGCTTCGTGTCATGCACGACGACATCGGGCATCTTCGCCGACGGCGCAATCACGACGCCCAAGCCTTTGAGGTAGGCCGCTTCCAGATGCAGGAATTTGCTTTCCGCATCGCCGATGTAAACGACCGTCGCGCCCGGTGCGAAGCGCGGACAAAATTCCTTGATGATTTGTTTGATGAGTGCACGTTCTCTTTTCCCAAACCTTTTCCTCCGGGCGACTGGTGCTTCCGAGGGACTCGGCAAAAACTCACGCACCAGGCCGGCTTGCACAAAACCGTCGAGCGCAGCTTGAACATCTGCGGCTGTAATTCGGCATCTCATTCGCGACCACCGAATATCCCGATTGGTTTTATCCATTGCAGGACGTATATCACCGCGCCAGACTGGCGTGCGTGCAACAGAAACAAAATGCGTCTCAGCTTTTGCATGGCTGGGCTGGCATTTCTCCGGGTGGACGCTTTTGGCGCTGATTCAGGTCAAACGTCGCCGTCCGCGCGCGACTCAAGCCGCATGCGTGCAATACATCCGGCGCAGTGGTCCTCGGCGAGGCGCCGGGGACAGAAGCCGAGACGACCGCGCTCCCCTCTTTCAACGGCATACTCACGACTAACTCGGCTTGCAGCCAAACTCTTCCGGCACGCGCAGGCGTGGATGCCCGCGCTCCTACGGCGTGGATACGGCTCAGAGCGCGATCCAAAAGGCGGGTGTGCCGGCGCGCTGGGTGGTCGGCGACCCGGCTCAATGCTGGGGGACACTGCGGGCAGGCATTCCGCCGAACGTTGCTGAGCGACGGTTCAATGCGAATAAATCCGGCCGCACAGCGTCCACTCCTTTGGCAAGGTTGCCGCATGAAAACCTGGTGGAAATCAATCAGTTTGGCTTTTTTTCTTGGCTGCGGCGGTGTGGCGCCGCCGCTGGGGCTGGCTGCGCCGCTGCAATGCTGGATTTATTGCTCTCAGAATTTGTGGGTGGATCAAAACATCAACGATCTGGAAGTGCTGTTCCGCCGCGCGGCCGGCGCGGGTTACACCCACGTGCTGCTGGCGGATTCCAAGTTCGCCAAACTCGGCACAATGGACGCCCGTTATTTTCGGAACGTGGACCGGGTCAAACAGTTGGCGGCGGAATTGAAGCTGGAATTGGTCCCCGCGCTGTTCTCCATCGGCTACTCCAATGATCTGCTCTTTCACGACCCGAACCTCATCGAAGCGCTGCCGGTTCGGGAAGCCTTGTTGGTCGTGACCAACAGCGTGGCCCGGTTGGCGCCCGATCCGCCCGCCGCCTTCAAAGGCGGCGATTTTTCCGGTTTAGGTTTGTGGAGTTGGAAAGACGCCAATGTGGTCGCGGAGAATGGGACCGCGCGCGTGACGGACCCGCGCGGAGCTAATGCACGCATCGTGCAAACAGTGCCGGTGCAGCCCTTTCGCCAGTATCACATTTCTGTGCGCGTCAAAACGCAGAATTTCCTGGTCCAGCCGGAGGTCAAGGTCCTGGCGGGGAATCGGGCGTTCAATTACAATTATCTCGGCGTCAAAACCACGCAGGATTGGCAGATACACCATGTTGTTTTCAATTCGCTCGATCAAAGCCAGGTCAACATTTACTTCGGCGTCTGGGGCGGCACCACCGGAACGCTCTGGTGGGATGACGCGGTCCTCGAAGAGGTGGCCTTCTTGAATCTGGTCCGGCGGGACGGCGCGCCGTTGGTGGTCAAGGGCGAGGACGGCGCCGTGCTGGCGGAGGGGAAGGACTTTAGCCCGCTCAAGGATCCGCTAATGGGCGTGAGGCTCTGGCCGGGTTCTTACGATGTCTATCATACCCCGCCTTTGCTTCGGACGGCTCTGCCCAACGGAACGCGCTTGAGCGCCTCCTATTATCATGCGGTCACGGTGTATGATGATCAGGCCATGGTTTGTCCTTCGGAACCGAGAACGGTGGAGTTGCTGCGCGACCAAGCCAGGCGCATGCATGCTGCCTGGGGCGCCAAAGGTTACATGATGTCGCATGACGAAATCCGCGTGCTGAATTGGTGCGCGGCCTGCGAGCGGCGCCAGTTGGATGCCGGGGCGATTCTGGCCGACAACGCGCGGACTTGCCTTCAGATTCTGCGTGAGGTCAATCCCAAGGGCAGAATCTATGTCTGGAGCGACATGTTCGACCCGAATCACAATGCGCATAAGGATTATTACCTGGTGCGCGGCGACTTGGCCGGCTCGTGGGAAGGGCTGGATCGGGAGGTGATCATCGTGACGTGGTACTTCAACAAGCGCGAGGCGAGCTTGCGGTTCTTTGCCGAGCGCGGCCATCGCCAGATCATTGCCGGCTATTACGACAGCAGCGCCGCGCAAATTCGCGATTGGCTGAACACCGCCAAACAGTTTCGCGGCATTGCGGGCGCGATGTACACGACTTGGCAGCGTCGATTCACCGACCTGGAGCGGTTCAGCGAAATCGTGCGCGAGTTTCAGTCCACCGATCTGCCCGGTTCCTTTCGGCTGGAGGCGCGGCGGATCGAAGGCGGTTTGCAGTTGGAGCTTCTGGGTGAAGCCGGCCGCTACTATGCCATCGAGACTTCGACCGGTTTATCGAGTTGGCAAGGATGGACAAACGTGGAGGGGGGGGATGTCATCTGGCAGTTGCCGGATGAAACACTTTCGCGTGATCCCCGGCAATTCTACCGCGCGCAATGGATCAAATAGGGCGGGAACCGGTTAGAAGCTCAGCAGCAGTTGCCAGATATACATGTTGCCCAGCGCGTCGATGTCTTCCCATATCTTCCGCACCAGCGCCGGGTCGCCGGTGATCTCAGGCAGGTCCTTGGCCCTGTCCTCCCACGAGAAGCAGACGCCGGGGCGCACCCGGTTTTGAGGGCGGCCGGACATGCCCTGGAGTTGCTCGCGATCAGCCACGGACGCCGGGACCTCGGCGGGCGGCGTCGCCATCGGAGTCTTGTATGAACCGGACGAATAAATGCCGTACTCGCGCGTGAAATCCGTCATGGCGCGCATGTTCTCGATGCTGGTGTCGTCCTGCATGATGGCGCTGGCGTCCATGATGTAGCCGCCGTCTTTGGCCACCTCGTCAATGACGCGCTTGCAGAAGCCGCGCACTTCCTCCGCCTGGCCGTAGCTGAGCATGACGTTCGGAATGCCGCCGCTGAGGCAGAACTTGTGGCCGATCTTTCGGTGCACATCGAAGACGTCGTCGCGGTCCACGTGATAAACGATGCTTCGGTCTGGCAGTTCGGCAAAGGCGTCCAGGTGGACGTTCCAGTTGCCTTCGGCGTAAAAGAGCGTTTGATGCCCGTTTTTCCAGAACTCCTCGATGATCGGCTTGAGCGTCGGCCAGTAATGCGACTCGAACTGTTTCGGATTGACGAACGGCACGCAGCCGCGGTGCATCCAAAAGCCGATGGGCACACGCTGGGCCGGATCGGACGTGGTCAAGCCGACGTGGCACAGATGCGGCGACAGCGCTTCGCAGGCTTTCAGCACCTTGTCGGGCTGCGTCTGCATGTCCATCGTCAGGCCCACGTAACCGCGCAATTTGTCCGCGATGATGTCGAACGGCGCCTTGAAGATGCCGGCGATGGCCGAGACGGTGCCACACTCGGAGCGGAGCCGGGCAATCTGCGGGCCGAAGGCGTAAAAATAGGAGAGCATGGCCATGGCGCCCTTGACGCACGACAGGTTATTGCGGTAAGTGGACGGCTCGCCGATCTTGCTGACCTCGGTGGAGACACGCGGCAGCCAGACGTTGTAGAGGAAGGCGGTCGGGTCGTCGATAAGCGCGTCATACTCATCCGCGCGCATCCAGGCCTTTTCCTCCGGCGGTTCGATGTAATTGAAGCCCACATCGTGCGGGATGCCGAGGCCCGGGATGCCGTAGTAACGCAGCCCGACGGCTTGAGCGAGACCGGTCCAGACATAGACCATGTTCGGAACGACGGCGTCCCAGCCGAAGTCGTGGGCGCATTTCACGGCGGCCTCGAAGGCCTTCGTGTAATCGTGGGCCACTTCCTGACAGGTGTAACCGGCGTATTTGGCGGTGAACTCGGCGACGAACGGACGGATGGGCACGCAGTCCGGCTTTTCGTTGCGCAGGGCGGTGACGTAGCGGTTGAGGCGTTCCTGGTAAAGCTGCTCCGTATTCATGATGTTAAGCTATGTGATTTGGACGCATGAAAGCATGGACCCATTGCAGCTCAAGTTGAATTGACCTTGGTCAAACGGAAGTCCAGCCGGGAAGACTTGGCGCGGCGGGGCCGCGGCCAAGATGGTTAAATGGTTAAACGGTTAAAGAAGCTGCATGGATGCAGAATCCGCGCAAGCTGCGCTGACCTTTGTATGGATCGTGGTACAGATAGTCTGCGCCGGGCGAAATTCTTAATTTGCTCTGGCGCTGGTTCTAAGGATAGAAAGGGTCTGTGCCAAACGACACGGCAAAACTCTGGAAGCTTCTGACGGACCGGCGATGCCTGAGCCTGATCTCGGGGCCTTGCGTGATTGAGAGCGAACAACTCTGCCTGCGCACAGGCGCGTTCCTGCAAAAAACCTGCCGCAAACTTGGCATCCACTACATCTTTAAAGCCAGCTACGACAAGGCCAACCGTTCCTCGGGCCGGTCCTGCCGCGGACCGGGACTGGAGGCGGGCCTTGAGACTCTCGCCAAAATGCGGTCGAAACTCGGCGTGCCGGTGCTGACCGACGTGCATACCGAAGAACAGGCCAAGGCGGCCGCCGAAGTCGTGGATGTGCTGCAAATCCCAGCTTTTCTTTGCCGCCAGACGGATCTCATTCATGCGGCGGTGCAGACCGGAAGAATTGTGAATTTAAAGAAGGGCCAATTTCTCTCCCCTCTGGAAATGGGCCAGGTGGTGCAGAAAGCGAAGGCGGCCGGCGGCAGACACATCCTGGTCACCGAGCGCGGCACGACGTTTGGCTACCATAACCTGGTGGCCGATATGCGGTCGATTCCCATCCTGCGCCAGTTTGGCTTTCCGGTGATTTTTGATGCCACTCATTCGGTCCAGTTGCCCGGCGCGGACGGAGACAAATCCGGAGGCCAGCGCGAGTTCGCCCCGCTTTTGGCGCGGTGCGCCGTCGCGGCTGGGGCCGACGGTCTGTTCATTGAGACGCATCCGGAACCGAGCCGGGCTTGGAGCGACGGACCCAATATGATACCGTTGGCGGAAATGCCTAAAATCCTGTCCAGTCTGCTCAAAATACACGCGGCCATTGCCGATGACCACTAAGCCCAAAGTACAGCCGGCTGCCAGCGGCGCGCTCAGCTTGGCGGTCCTGAGACGGAATTTGAGCAGGCTCCTTTGGTGGCGGGCCGGCTGGATGTTCGTCTTGGTTGGATTCCTTTCCGCCCCGTTCCCCTTGCGGCCTCAGATTTCGGCCGGCGGACGCGTGAAAGACTTCAAGGCTCCCGCGACCGATCCTCAGGGACGCAAGTCCATCCTCCGTGGCCAGGACGCCAGGCAAGTGGCCAAAGGTATTTTCGAGGTCACCAAACCGCGGCTGGAGATGTACCGCAGCGATGATCAGCTTGACATGATTATCGAGGCGCCACAGTGCCTTTTCGAGAGCCAATCCAAGATCGCATCCTCGACCCAGAAAATTTCGGTCCGCACGGCCGATGAGAAGTTTTCCATTCAAGGAGAGGGATTCCGGTGGAATCCGGCCGATTCCCATTTGCTGATCTCCAACCAGGTTCACGCCGTGATTCGCAAAGCGATTTTGGCCTCGCCCCCGCCGGCTTTGAAAGTGGCCGCTCCGCCCGCCGTTGGCCAGGGCCGTCCCATTCTGCAAACGAATCTGGACTCGATCGAAATCTTTTCGGACCAATTCGATTCTCACTCCGAACAAGCCGTATTTCGCGGCCACGTCCGGGCTGCTGACTCGCAGATGCATCTGAACTGCGAAACCCTGGCCATCCATCGTTCCGCCAGCGGAACCTTGGAGAGGATTGTCGCCGATCGCAACGTGATCATGAATAACCTGCAGGACCAAAGCCGCGCCACTTGCGACCAGGCGGTCTATACGGTGAATGAGCAAAGCGATCTGCTGGAACTGTCCGGAAATGCGGCCTGGCAGGATGGGGTGAGAGAAAGCAAAGCCGCACGGTTCATTTTTGACCGCAAGCACGATCTCTTGCGCGCGGTGGGCCGGGCCTCTCTGAAATTGCCCCTTGATGCCATGAGCCAGCCCGCCTTTTTGTCAGTGACACCAGCGCCCACAGCAGCCCTGCCTGCCCCGACCAATCAATTCTTTGAAATCTTGGCTGATTTCTTGACCCTGAGCAACGGTCCGCCCAAAAGCTTTCTCGCCGAAACCAACGTCGTTATTCTGAGTGAGGATAAGAAAAGCCGCGCCACAGGTGATCAAGCGGCTTACAGCGAAGCCACGGGCGTTATCCAGTTGAGTGGCCACCCCGAGTGGCAGTCCGACCGGCGGTTGGTGAAGGGCCAGACCCTGATTTTCGACCGCACCAACCGGGTTTTCCGCGCTCGGGGGAATGCCTATCTCAAGTTTCCCTTGCCGGCTTCGCAAAACGCAGCTCTGCGGCGGGCTCCGGCAGCAATTCCCCCGGAGCATCGGCCAGCGGCGACCAACCTGTTTATCGAAGTCTTCTCGAACGATCTGGATTACCAATCCGACCTGCTCACTTTCCGCGAAAACGTGAGGGCCACTTACCTTGAAGGTGAACAGGTTGGCGGATCGTTGACGTGCAGTCTTTTGACCGTCAAAGCCAGCCATCAAGTCGAACGCATCGAGGCCAAAGGCAAGGTGGCTGTCGAGGCTGTCCCACGACTGACTTCGGCGGGCAAGACCGTGGGCAGGCAGTTGCACTGCGAACGCCTGACGGTTGCCCTCTCGACCAACGGCCAGATCAAGACGATTGTCGCCGAACAGGAGGTTCTGGCGCAGCAAGACGAAATCCGCCCCGGCAAGCCAAAACCGGTTCTGACCTCGCTAAAATCGGACACGCTGACCGCTCACTTCTTTAAAGAAACCAACCAAGTGGAAAGGATGGTGGCAGAAGGCGGGGTTGAGATCGTTCAGGATGAACGCAGCGCCCGCGGCGCTCAAGCGATTTACACCGGCGAGAACAACCGGGTGGAATTGACCGGGCACCCAACCGCCCGCTTGCCCGAGGGAGAGATCACAGCGGCCGACATCCTGGTCTGGGACCGGGCCAACGACCGGTTCCTGGCCAAAGGCAAGTTCAGGTCCCAATGGAAGAAGCTGCCCGGCCAGACCAACCAATCGAATTTGCACATCTCCAGGTAGTTATGACATCTTGTTTCCTCAAACCGCATGAGCCTGCTGAAGACTGATCATCTGGTCAAAGCCTACCGGCATCGGCGCGTTGTCAACGGCGTCTCGATCAACGTGTCCGCGGGCGAAATCGTTGGCCTTCTCGGCCCCAATGGCGCCGGTAAAACCACGACCTTCAACATGGTGGTGGGCCTGATCAAGCCGGATGACGGCAGAGTGGACTTCGAGGATCGGAGCATTGCGCGTCTGGCCATGCACGAGCGGGCCCGGCTGGGCATCGGTTATCTGACGCAGGAACCTTCTGTTTTCCGCAAGCTGACCGTCGCGCAAAACATCCTGGCGATCCTGGAAACGTGCCAAATGGGCAAGCAAGAGCGCCAAATCCGGCTCAAGTATTTGCTGGACGAACTCGACCTGACGCCGCTGGCCGGGAACAAGGCCTATACCTTGAGCGGCGGCGAAAAGAGGCGTTTGGAGATTACGCGCGCCCTGGTGACCAGCCCGAAATTGCTCTTGCTCGACGAACCCTTCAGCGGCATTGATCCCATCGCCGTTTACGAAGTCCAGAAGATCGTTCGCCGCCTGAAGGACCGCGGCCTGGGGATTCTGATTACAGACCACAACGTGCGCGAGACGTTGAAGCTCGTGGACCGCGCTTATTTGATCCATCATGGCGAGGTGCTCCTGGAGGGAACGGCGGAGTTCCTGGTCAATGATTCCAAAGCGCGTGAAATCTATCTCGGCCCGGACTTCAACCTGTAACGCGCCAAAAACCGCTGGCTTTCGTCTCGCGCTTGGAAGTACAGTGCTGAGCCAGATGGGTTACATGATTAAGCTGTTGCATCATCCGATCGCCAGTCCGCTCGGCGTTCATTCCCCGCATTCCTGGCGATTTAGACGTCCGGCGCATTTAGCCAACTAACGCATTGAACCATTTAACCCATTTGACCCTTTAACGCCCTATGCAACGCGATGTCGTAACGGTCGAACGGTTCTACACCGGAAACGCCAGCTCCTTGGAACTGAGGCTGATCGCCGGGGCGGCCGGCTTGAAAAAAGTCATTCACGAACCGACGGTCAATCGGCCGGGCTTGGCGCTGGCGGGTTTCACCAAGTATTTCGCCAACAGGCGGATTCAGGTGATCGGCAATGCCGAATGCCATTTTCTCAAATCGCTGGGCAACGATGAGAGAACGGCGCGCTATTCGACGTTGTTTTCGCACAAAATTCCCTGCGTGGTTTTCTGCCGGAGTTTCCGGCCAGACCGGCTGTTTCTGAAAGCCGCCGAGCAGGCCAATGTGCCGATCTTCAACACGCCGCAGATTACGATGAAGTTCATCAACCTGGCCACCTTGGCTTTGGAGATGATGTTTGCCCCCCGTGGCAGCGAGATGGGAAGCATGGTGGATATCCTGGGGGTGGGCGTGATCATTCGTGGCGAAAGCGGCATTGGCAAAAGCGAGAGTGTTTTGGCCCTGATTGAACGGGGCTACAGCCTGGTTTCCGATGATGTCACCAAAGTCACCCTGGTGGACGGGCGGGATGTGATCGGCACCAGCGCCGAAATCACCCGCGATCACATGGAGGTGCGGGGCATTGGCATTGTCAATGTCGCCGCCATGTTCGGCGTCAAGAGCATTCGCCACGAAAAGAAAGTCGATCTTGTTGTCTCCCTGGAGGATTGGCAGAAGGTGCCGGATGTCGATCGGCTCGGCATGGAGGAGCGCTACGTCAAAATCCTTGGCGTGGACATTCCGACCATTGTCATTCCCGTGCGGCCGGGGCGGGACTTGGCGCGGTTGATTGAAGTTGCGGCCTTCCAAACCAAACTCAAGGCTTCCGGCCACAACCCGGCCAAGGAATTGAATGACCGGTTGCTGGCCAAAATGGCCCAAGTCGGCCCGATCTAAAATTCATTGGCAAAAACGGTCCGTTTGACCGATGATCTAGCCGACATTGATGAGCGCAACCCGAAAAGCACACGATAACAACCTGGTGATGACCAAGGAATTAGTGGTCGCCAACAAGCTCGGGGTCCACGCCCGGCCCGCCGCCATGTTTGTCAAAACCGCCAACCGCTTTGATTGCGACATCTTTGTCGAAAAAGACGGCGAAAAGGTCAACGGCAAGAGCATCATGGGCTTGATGATGCTGGCGGCCGGCCCCGGCAGCAAGTTGCAGGTCTTTGCCACGGGCCGCGACGCGACTCAGGCCTTGAACGAACTGGAAGCGCTGCTCAAGCGCAAATTCGACGAAGATTGAGCCGCCACGTGGCGTGGAGCGGAACGCGCACGGCCAGGTCCGCATCACTTCGTCTTTTGGGATTGGTCTGGCTTGGCGCAGGTGTGAGTTCCAACTTCTTCAACTTTTCCGCTTTTCGCCCTCTCTGCACTGCTTGTCGAGCCGCAACGGCTGACTCTTTTTGACCTGCCCGCGGTCTTCGGCCCCAGGCTGACGTGGTGCGCGGCGGTGATCGATTGGTCAGAGGCCCGATCCGGGCGGCAGGCTTGCCAGCACCTCGGCCATTGCGGCACACTGCGGTCATGAGAACGACTTCTCTTCGCGTCCCCAGCTTGCTCTCTCTCTTTTTTTGCGGTTGTGTCCTTGCCTGGCTTTCGGCTCTCCGGGCCGCGCCCGTAGTCACCGACCAAGCGGGGAACACCCGGAGGCCCCAAGACGTCGCGGAGGTTCTTTCCGGCCAACGCACACTCGCTTACGCCGCCAAGCGGGGCTTCCACGAGGAAGACGCCACCGAAGTGCTGCCAGCGGGCATCACCTCCGGCGCCCCGGTCCACACTCGTCACGTGAAAGTCTATGCCGAGCCGGGACGCTTCGGCGGCTGGCCGGCCAACCATGGGCTTTGGTCTTGGGACAACGAGATATTGGTTGGCTTCAGTGCGGGCTACTACAAAGACCTTGGACCTGAACGTCACAACATTGACCGCGAAAAAGCCGAGGAGCACCTTCTCGCTCGCAGCCGTGACGGCGGGGAGACCTGGACCGTCGAGAATCCCGCCGATCAAGGCGCGCTCATTCCTGCGGGCAAAGCTTTGCACGGCATCGCGCCGCCGGGACTGGAGGAGAAGCCGTGGAAAGATCATCCCGGCGGGATCGATTTCACGCATCCCGATTTCGCGATGACCCTGCGCATGACCGATGTGAACGCGGGTCCTTCGCGCTTTTATTACTCCACCGACCGAGGCCATCACTGGGAAGGCCCGTTTCGCCTGCCGCTCTTCGGCCAGCTCGGCATCGCCGCGCGCACGGACTACCTCGTCAATGGCCGGCATGATTGCCTATTGTTCCTGACCGCGTCGAAGCCCGACGGCCGCGAGGGCCGGCCGCTGTGCGCGCGCACCACCGACGGCGGGCGCACCTGGGCGTTCGTCTCGTGGATCATCGCGGATCCGAAAGGTTACGCCATCATGCCTTCCACCGTGCGATTGAATGACCGCGAACTGCTCACCGCGATTCGACGCCGCGACGAAGCGAAGGCCTGGATCGAAACCTATCGTTCCCTCGACAACGGTGAACACTGGAAACTGGACACCACGCCCGCGCCCGACCTTGGCGAGGGCAACCCGCCGAGCATGATCCGGCTGCAAGACGGACGCGTTTGCCTGACCTACGGCTGTCGCGCCGCGCCGTACGGAATTCGCGCCCGTTTGAGCAAGGACGGCGGGCGCACGTGGGGCCGCGAGTCTCTCCTGCGCAACGACGGCGGTGGCCGCGACCTTGGCTACCCACGCACCGTCCAGCGTCCGGACGGCAAGATCGTCACGGTTTATTATTTCCACGACCAGCCCAAAGGCGACCGCTACCTCGCGGCGACGATTTGGGACCCGGGTGACAGCATTGAAAAGTGAAATGGGATGGTGTTGGCGAAGTTTCTCATCCATGTGCGGCCAGGCGAATCGATGCTGTCGGCGTCGTGGATTGCCGAAAAGGCGGCGATGAGCAGCTTCGGCTATCTGCGCCGGCTGATAACTATGACACTTTTTCACCTTTCTTCTGGTCTGCCGTGCTCGTGGAGCCGCCGGTTCAAGTGCGGCGGTGGGGAAACCAGCATCAATACCGGAGCGATAAACCTATTTGTGTTCCCTCAGTCAATCCCCTATAAGCAAAGGCAGCGATTGGGCCGAGCATGACACCCGCCGAATTCAAAAAGAAGTGGCACCGCTTCCAAGGCAAGGAAACCTCTGGCTACTCGGAGCATTTCAACGACCTTTGCCGCTTGCTCGGTCAGCCCACACCCGCCGAGGCCGACCCCAGCGGCAGCGATTTCTTCTGCTTCCAAAAGCGCGTCGTCAAGGATGCCGAATTGTTTGAACTGCCTGAGACCGGCGAAGAAGCAGAGCCGAGCGAACGCGGCTTTGCCGACGTTTGGAAAAAGGGTTGCTTCGCCTGGGAATACAAGGGCAAGAAGAAGAACCTCGACGAAGCCTACCGCCAGTTGCTGCGCTACCGTGAATCGCTCCTGAATCCGCCTTTGCTCATCGTCTGCGATTTTGACCGCTACATCGTCCGCACCAACTTCAACGGCACGGTTCAAGAGACGCACGAATTCACCAATGAGCAAATCGACCGCCCGGAGAACTTGCGGCTGCTCCGCGCGCTGTTTGAGAATCCCGACTTCCTCAAGCCCCAGCGCACGACGCTCGAAGTCACCAAGACGCTGGCGGAGAAGTTCGCCCAAGTAGCCCGCTCCCTGCAAAAGCGCGAAAGCGCGGAACTGGCCGACGCCCGGACGCGCGCCGAAGTCACCGTCGTCCAGCGCAAGAACCTGCGCATTGCCCGCTTCCTCAATCGCCTGGTGTTCTGCTTTTTCGCCGAAGACACCGGGCTGCTGCCGAAGAACCTTTTCTCCGACGTGGCCAAGATTGCCCTCGACGATCCGCACCAGTTCTCTGAAGCCCTCGAATCGCTCTTCCGCACGATGGCCCGGGGCGGCCTGTTCGGGCACCACAAGATTCGCCACTTCAACGGCCATCTCTTCGAGGATTCGACCGTCTTCGAGTTGAACGACGAGGAGCGCCGCACCCTTGCGGAAGCCTCCGAGGCGGACTGGCAATTCGTGGAACCCAGCATCATGGGCACGCTCTTCGCCCGCGGCCTGGACCCCGACCAGCGGGCCGCGCTGGGCGCGCAATACACCGGGCGCGACGACATCGTGACCATCGTCGAGCCGGTCCTAATGGCCCCGTTCCGCCGCGAATGGACCGCGCTCAAAGCGGATATTGTAGGAGTCGAGGTCACGAGACTCAAATCCCCTGGAAGCAAAAAGTCAGAGCCTCCTCACGTCGGCTCCTACAATGGAAAGAGGGAAAAGCTGGCGGCCTTTCTCAAGAAGCTCCGCGCTATCATCGTCCTCGACCCCGCCTGCGGGAGCGGGAACTTCCTTTATGTCGCGCTCCAGATGTTGCTGGACTTGGAGAAGGAAGTCATCACCTTCGCCGCGCAACTGGGCTTTCAGTTCCAGCCGGAAGTGGGCGTCCACCAACTCCGCGCCATCGAGATCAATCCCTACGCCTACGAACTCGCCCAGGTGACGGTGCAAATCGGCTACCTGCAATGGTTGCGGGAGAACGGCTTCGCGCTCGACCGCTCGCCCGTGCTGCAAGTGCTGGACGGCTTCCACAACGAAGACGCCTTGCTCGTGCCGCACTACCGCAGCAAGACGAAGACGCTGAAAGAAGCCCAGGCGGGCGAACACGCCGAAGACACCGCGCTCAAGTTCTACACCGAGCGCGAATGGCCGAAATGCGACGTGATCGTGAGCAACCCGCCGTTTCTTGGCGGTAAAATGCTGCGCCGTGAATTGGGCGACGCCTACATTGACGCCTTATTCGGGAATTTCGGCGACCGCGTGCCTCCGGAAGCTGACCTTTGTTGCTACTGGTTTGAAAAGGCCCGGCAGCAAATTGAAAGCAACAAGTGCAAGCGTGCGGGATTGCTGGCGACGCAAGGGATTCGCGGCGGAGCAAACCGCGAAGTGCTCAAGCGTATCAAAGAAACAGGCGACATTTTCTTTGCCGAGAGTGACCGCGACTGGATTCTGGCAGGTGCCACTGTGCATGTCAGCATGGTTGGATTTGATGACGGCTCCGAGAAGACACGTTGTCTCAATGGGAAATCCGTCTCCACGGTCAATGCCAATCTGACTTCGGCAAATGCCGACATCACGCGGGCGCAGCCACTTAATCAAAACGCGCGAGTTGGTTTCATGGGCACTACCAAACAAGGGCCGTTCGACATTTCGGAACCGCTTGCTCTTCAGTGGCTGACTCAGCCCAACCCAAATGCACGGCCTAATTCGGACGTTCTCGTCCCTTGGGTCAATGGAGTGGCGATCACTAAACGCAACGTGCCCATGTGGGTTGTCGATTGCTTTAATCTCGCAGAACACCAGGCAGCCAGGCATGAAATGCCCTTTGCTTACGTGGTCGAACACGTCAAGAAAGCGCGTGAGGTCAAACCACGCGAATGGTACCGGAAAGAATGGTGGCAACTCTATGCCCAAAGACCGGGGATGCGCACCGCTCTCGCGCCGCGTTCTCGCTTCCTTGTGACGGCGAGAGTCTCCAAACACCGATTGTTCACGTGGCAGACCATGCCAACAAACCCGGATTGCCAACTCATCGTTTTCGCCCGCGACGACGACTACTTCTTCGGCATCCTGCACTCTCGGTTTCACGAAGTCTGGGCGCTGGCAATGGGAACTCAGTTACGCGAAAAGGAATCAGGCTTTCGCTACACGCCGACAACCTGCTTTGAAACTTTCCCGTTTCCTTTCGCGGATGATGTGCAGCCCCCGCCGCCCGCGTTTGCGCCCGAGCCGTCCAAGCTCCCTTCGCATCCCGACCTGACGCCCGAAAAGGCGTGGGCTGACGCCGCCCATTTCTATTCCGCCAAAGAAGAACCGCCACCTTACGGCTGCAGGAGCCGACGTGAGGAGGCTCCTTCTTCCGAACCCGAACCGAGTCAGAGTCTCGTTACCTTGACTCCTACAACGCACCGCGCCGCCATTGCCGCCGCCGCGCAGGAGTTGAACGAGTTGCGCGAACGCTGGCTCAATCCGCCCGAATGGACGGCAACGCGCACGCTCGAATTCCCCGGCACCATGGGCGGACCTTGGGACCGTTACATCGTGCGAGACGGCGAATCGGCGAACCGGAGCACCGGCGAGCCTGCAAGTTCGCCGTCTCCCCGTCTCGCCGGTTCGCCGACTCCCATCATCGGCCTCGTCCGCTATCCGCGCCTTGAACCGCGCGACGCCGAATGCGCCGCCAAGCTGAAAAAGCGCACGCTCACGAACCTTTACAACGAGCGCCCCGCCTGGCTGGACCTCGCGCACAAGAAACTGGACGCCGCCGTCGCCGCCGCCTACGGCTGGCCCGCTGATTTAAGCGATGAGCAAATCCTGGAGCGGTTGCTGGCGCTCAATTTGGAGCGCGCCAAGGAAGAAGAAACGTCTGCCAAGGTGAAGAAACCAAAAACGTCCCGTGAGAAAGGCGAAGGCGAAATGTTGTAGGAGACGACGTAAGGAGTCTTCTTCCGGGAAACGCCGTGAAGTGTTTTCTTGAATACGAACCTAAGTCTCGTGACCTCGACGCCTACAAACCGACCCAATGCGGTAGGCGACGACCTAAGGAGTCTTCTTCGAGGCAACGCCGTGAAATTTCTTCTTGAATTCAAACCCAAGTCTCGTGACCTCGACTCCTACAAATTGAAGGGGACGACGTGAGGAGTCCGCTGAAAACAAACCGGAAAATCAGGCTTGAGTCTCGTGACCTCGACTCCTACAAAGAGCAGAATTTGAATCCCGATCCGAATAAATCCCGTCCCGGCCACCTGCCGAGACTTCCGCGCGAATATTACCAAGGCGACGCGATGGTCCACTGGACACTCCCAACGTTCGACCGCGCCACCGGCTGGCTCACCGAGAGGTTCCACGCCCGCTTTCGCGAATTGATGCTTCATCCGGCGGCGCGCGAAGGTTTGTTTTGTCCGACCTACTGTTTGATGCCCGACCACTTGCACTTGGTGTGGATGGGGCTGCGTCCCGACTCGGATCAACGTAATGGCATGGCTTTCCTGCGCACTTACCTGGAACCAGCGCTGGCACCGGCAACCTTCCAGCCCCAACCCCACGACAGCGTGTTGCGCCAGCCCGAGCGGGAACACAACGCGTTCGCGAAAGTGTGCTGTTACATTCTGGCCAACCCGGTTGAGGCCAAACTCGTGACGCAGCCGGATGAATGGCTGTTTAGCGGCGCGGTGATTCCGGGCTACCCGACTTTGCATCCGCTGCAGCCGGATTTCTGGGAAAAGTTCTGGAGATTGTACGCGCAGGCGTTGCACCCTGAGGCGGGCACGATAAAGCGCCCGCCGTTTTGACGACGGGACTCCTTACGTCGTCTCCTACAACTCTCGGTTTTTTGCAGGAGACGAGGTTGCGAGTCCGCGCTGGTCGCTGGCAGATTGGAGACTCCTTACGTCGTCTCCTACAAGGTTTTGGCTTGGACAATATTTGTCCGTCCGGGCAATTTATGACAGCGAAACATTATGGGATTGACCGTTCATTTCAAACTGGCTGCGCCCGCTGATTGCAGCGCGGCACAGGCGAAACGACTCGTGGAATCCATGCGCCGGGTGGCGCTGCGTTTCCAGCGCGAGGGACTGGTGGACAGGGTGCTCCCGATGAGTTCGGAGGCGACAACACTCCGGCGGTTTGCCCGCGACTGGCTGATTCTGCCCGTGCCGGGCGAGGAAAATACTTCCACGGGTGTCGAGGTGCGTCCCGCGGTCCTATTACGCCATCCGCGTCGGTCGCATTTTGAAGATCAAACGTTGGCATGAGTAAGGTGATTCCAGGGATGAAAATGCTCGTCGAATCAGACTGGGACGGGCTGGCAGGCGGCGCTGGAACAGAATTTTCAGCCGTCTGTCTGCGCTGCACGTGTTGCTCGACAGAATGAACGTGTTTGCATAGGTTCCCCTTAATGCCAAATCGAGCGCCCATACTGAGCGGGAGAATTCTGGAGGAGCTGCGCGCCATTGTCGGTGTGGAGAATGTGCTTGAGAACCCAGCCGATCTGCTGGTTTACGAATGCGACGCCTACACCTTGGAGAAGAGTCTGCCGCAGGCGGTCGTGCTGCCCCAGAGCACGGAGGAGGTGGTCCGCCTCGTCAAGCTGTGCGCCGTTCACAACATCCCGTTCATCCCGCGAGGAGCCGGCACGAGCCTGAGCGGCGCGGTGCTGGCCGTGACCGGCGGGATCATGATCGCCCTCACGCGCATGAACCGCGTTTTGTCGGTGGATTATCGGAATCGCCGCGCGCTGGTCGAAGCCGGCTGTGTCAATGCCTGGATCACGAATGCGGTCAAATCGCACGGCCTGCTTTACGCTCCCGATCCGTCGAGCCAGCCGGCCTGCACGATTGGCGGCAATGTGGCCATGAATTCCGGCGGCCCGCACACGCTCAAATACGGAGTGACGACGGATCATGTGCTCGGTTTTGAAATGGTTTTGCCGGATGGCGAACTCGTCTGGCTGGGCGCCAAACCGGAGGGCGGCGAAGAGGTCGATGGTTACGATTTGCGGGGCGCGGCCATCGGCAGTGAAGGGATGTTCGGCGTGGTCACACGCGTGCTCGTCCGGCTCATTCGCGCGCCGCAAGCCTACAAAACGCTGCTGGGCATTTTTGAGAGTGTGGATGACGCCAGCCAGACGGTCAGTGACATCATTGCAGCGGGCATGGTGCCGGGCGCGCTGGAAATGATGGACCAATTGATCACGCAAGCCGTGGAAGCCGCCAACCAGTTTGGCTTTCCGCTCGATGCCGGGGCTGTGCTCATCGTTGAGCTCGACGGATTGGCCGCCGGACTACAGCGGCAAACAGATCGCGTTCTGGAAATTTGCCGCAAGAATCGCGCGCGCGAAGTGCGCGTGGCCAAGACCGATGAAGAGCGCGCGCTCCTTTGGAAATGCCGCAAGCGCGCCTTTGGCGCCATCGGCCGCCTCAGCCCGAATTTCCTGACCCAGGACGGGGTGGTGCCCCGCTCGAAGCTGCCGGAGATCATGCGGTTCATCCGCGCCACCAGCCAGAAATATGGCTTGCGCATCCCCAACGTGTTTCACGCGGGCGACGGCAATATCCATCCGCTCGTCCTTTACGATGAGCGCGACCCCGATCAAGTCCGTCGAGCCGTGGCGGCGGGCGAAGAAATCTTGCAGAGGTGCATCGAGCTGGGCGGGAGCGTGACCGGCGAGCATGGCATCGGCGTGGAAAAAATCGATCTTATGGCGAAGCAATTCGGCCCGGACGATCTGGACGCGATGCGCAGCTTGCGCGCGGTGTTCGACCCGGAACAGCGGTGCAATCCTCACAAGATGTTTCCCGGGTCAAAGCGGTGCATGGACTTTGCCCCCCGCAAACAAGTCGCGGCATGAAAGAAAAATGAGGCTTCGACCAGCAAACCTCGCCGAATTACAGGCCGCGCTGGCTCAGGCTCACGCACGGAGTGAAAAAATCGTCTCGGTTGATTTGAGCGCTTTCAACCGCGTCCTCGAACACACCCCGGAAGATATGACGGCCACGGTCGAGGCGGGTTTGACACTGGCCGAGCTGCAAGCGGTTCTGGCCCACCGCGGCCAGTGGCTGCCGGTGGACCCGCCGCAGCCAGAGCGTCTGACGATGGGCGAGTTGCTCTCGAGCAACGCCCAGGGCCCCCGACGATTGGGCTATGGCGGCATTCGGGATTACCTGATTGGCATCCGGGTGGTTCTGGCCGATGGCCGCGCCATCAAGGCGGGCGGCAAAGTCGTGAAAAACGTGGCCGGGTACGACCTGGGCAAACTGTTCGTCGGCAGCGGTGGCAGCCTTGGCGTTATTGTCGAAGCCACGTTCAAGCTGCGACCGCGGCCTGAAACCGAGCAGTTCGTCGAAGTCTCGGTTGACTCGCTCGACCATGCCGGCGCGCTCCTCGAACAGATTGCCGCTTCGGCATTAAGCCCCATCGTTCTCGATCTGCATAATGTCCCCGCGCCCAATTCCGCACTCGAAACGGGTCTGACCGTTGTGCTCGGCTTTGCCGGAGCGCGCGAGGATGTCGAATTCCAACTGGCGAAAGCGCGTGAACTCGGCGCCGTCCAGACGTCAAGCCTGGACTATGACAAGGCCTTTTGGATCCGAGAAGCAACCGAGGCCGTCCGGCGCATGTCCGTTCTGCCTTCGGAAGTGACACGAACGCTGAGCGCGCTCGGTTCAGTCTGCTTTGTCGCTCGGGCGGGCCATGGCACGATATATTACCGCGGCGGGCCGGAATCGCCCAAAGCCGATCTGCCGACCAGACTCCTGCGGCGCGTGAAAGAGGCTTACGACCCAAAGAATATTCTGCCTGATTTTCCTTTGTGAACGCTGTTTCCAGCCAGCCTCATCGCTTTCTCGACGAAAACAAGTCTTTGGCTTGCATCCACTGCGGCCTCTGTCTCAGCTCCTGTCCAACCTATCTCGAAACCGGCAATGAGAATGATTCACCGCGCGGTCGGATTTATCTGATGCGCGCGGTGCAGGAGGGCCGGCTGGCCCTGGGGCACACGGCGGTGCGGCACATTGATCTTTGTCTCGGCTGCCGGGCCTGTGAAACAGCCTGTCCGAGCGGTGTTCATTATGGCGAACTGCTGGAATCGACGCGGGACCATATTGAAGTGCAATACCAACGGTCCCTGTTTCAAACGTTTCTCCGCCGAGTGGCTATCGAGCGGGTATTCCCGTTCCCCTGGCGCCTGAAACTTGTCTTGCTCAAAGCGAAGGCACTGAAAGCGTTGACCTTGGAGAGATTCTTGCCCCGGTTTACCCGCGAGGCGCTTTCGCTCCTTCCGGAGGAGGCTCGATCCGTTTTGCTGCCGGAAGTCTCAGCCGTCGCCGGCGCTTCGCAAAAGGGGCGAGTGGGCTTTTTAAGCGGATGCGTGATGAGCGTAATGTTTGGCGAGACCAATGCCGCCACCGTCCGGCTTTTGAACCGCATGGGCTATGAAGTGGCCACACCGCGAGGACAAGTTTGCTGCGGCGCGCTCTACGCCCACAGCGGCCGCCTGAAGCTGGCGCGCCAATGCGCGCGCCAGAACATTGCTGTTTTTGAGAAGCTGGGGCTGGAAGCGGTCATCACCAACGCCGCCGGCTGCGGCTCGACGCTCAAGGAGTACGGCCATTTGTTGGGCGACGATCCTCAATGGGCCGGGCGCGCCCGGCAATTCAGCGCCAGGGTCAAGGATTTGACCGAGTGGCTGGCTCCTGAGGATTTCAAAGCTCAGATTCTGAATTCCAGACTGGTTACGTATCACGATGCCTGTCACTTAGCGCACCCGCAGCATATCACCAAGCAGCCACGGGATTTGGTCAGAGCTGTCGCCGGAGGCAGTTTTGTTGAGCTGCCGGAATCGGATGTCTGCTGCGGCAGCGCGGGCAGCTATAATTTGACGGAGCCGGACATGGCCAATCGGCTGCAGCAGCGCAAGGTTCGAAACATTCTCAAAACGGGCGCTCAAGTTGTCGTTACAACCAATCCCGGCTGCATTCTGCAGATTCGCGCCGGTTTGCGCAAAGCCGGTGTCCATGATTTGCCCGTGCTGCACCTGGCGGACTTTCTGGCGCAATCAGGCAGATGAACTCTCTGCACTGCAATAGCTCAGAATCCTCGCGAGCCACAAGGATTCTCCTGGAGCGCGGACAGCCTTGTCCGCGTGTTTCATCCTCATCATCACCTTCGCGCGGACAAAGCTGTCCGCGCTCCTTTGGCTGCGGCTTTGCCGCGCTGAGCTATCTTGCCGCTGCGTTGCCGTCATGGTTGGCGATCGGCGCGACTGCGGCAGGCGCGGTCATTCTTCCGCCGGACCAGTATCAAATCTCCGATCACGGGCAGCCGCGGATTTTTGAAGTGGCCACCGATGAACTGCGCCTCACTCGCCAGGACCACAGGCGGACGTTGCTGAAAATGCCGCCGCTGGCCGGCGCCGAGCAAGTTCGCCAATATGTCGAGGCCCTGCCGAAAGCAGTGGGAGACGAAGTCGAGATCATCCTTTATGAAGTCAATGCGCCGCGCAACGAATTCACCCGCCGCGTGTTGACCCGGCAAGTCTTGGTTCGGCTCCAGGAGGGCACCGACCCGGCCGGCTTGGCCCGCGCCGTCGGGGCCGCTTCCAGCAGTGCCGTGGCCCACGCGCCTGGATACTTCATCTTTCAAGCTGCGGACCTGGCCGGCGCGCTTCCTCTGGCCGCAACCTTGCGGGGCCGTCCAGGCGTGCTTTCCGCTGAACCGCTGCTGGCCAAGCAGCAAAAGAAGAAATTCGTGCCGAACGATCCGCTCTTGGCCAACCAGTGGCACTTGAACAACGTGGGGCAAAATACCGGCACGGCGGGCATTGACGTCAACGTCACCAATGTTTGGGATCGGTATCGCGGCGACGGCATTCGGATCGGCATCGTCGATGACGGCCTGCAATACACACATCCTGATCTGGCGCCCAATGCCGATGTCACTTTGGGCTGGGATTTCAACGACAACGACAACGATCCGATGCCGGACGCTGCCAACATTGATTTTCATGGCACGGCCAGTGGCGGAGTGGCGGCGGCGCGCGGTCACAATTCGTTGGGGGTGGCCGGCGCTGCCTTTCAAGCGACGCTGGTCGGTTTGCGGCTGACAGCGGCGGATACCACCGACGCACAGGAAGCCGCAGCCATGCTCCATAGCAATCAATGGATTCACGTAAAGAGCAACAGTTGGGGTCCCGACGATGACGCTGCAACTCTGGAAGGCCCCGGACCGCTGACCACGGCCGCTTTGGCAGAAGGGGCGCGCACGGGGCGCGAGGGCAAAGGGACCATTTACGTTTGGGCGGGCGGCAACGGTTTGGATGCGAATGACAACGCCAATTATGACGGCTATGCCAACTCCATTTACACCATTGCCATTACGGCGGCCAGCGATCAAGGCCAGCAGACCGATTACGGCGAACCCGGCGCCTGCCTGATCGTGGCGACTCCTTCCAACAGCCTGGGCCAGCAGCGAATCACGACCACGGACCTGATCGGCGCGAAGGGCTATAATCAATCCGGAGCGCCGGGTGATTTGGCGGACCTCGACTACACCAAAACGTTCAGCGGCACCTCGGCGGCCACGTCGCTGGCCGCCGGTGTCATCGCCCTGGTTCTACAGGCGAATCCCAATCTGAATTGGCGGGACGTGCAGGAGATTCTGATCCAGTCCGCCACGAGAATAAGTCCCGGCGACAACGACTGGCTGACAAACGCAGCCGGCCTGCATTTCAACCACAAATTCGGCGCCGGTCTCATCAATGCCGAAGCGGCAGTCGGTCTGGCCACCAATTGGAGTATTTTGGCTGCCCAAACGAACTTGTTTTCGGCGCAATCCAATCTGGCGGAGGCCATCCCCGATTTGAATACGAATGGCGTCACCCGGACCTTTGATTTCGGAGCCAGCAACCTGCGGGTCGAGCATGCCACCTTGACGGTCAATATCACGCACCGCTCTCGCGGAAACCTGGCCGTCACGTTGATTTCACCCAGCGGCCTGCAGAGCCGCCTGGCCGAAAAGCACGCGGATCCCGGCCGCGACTATGTCGATTGGAAGTTCATGACGGTGCGGCACTGGGGCGAGAATTCGCAGGGCACCTGGACGGTTCACATCGCTGATCTGGAGGCGGAATCGACCGGCACACTCAATTCAATTCGATTGGATTTGTACGGCACCGCTGCGGGCGCGCCGCTCAAAGAGCTGTTCATCGAAAGCACGCGATTCTCCGACCTTCCGCCCACGGCAAATGGCAACGGTGGAATTGAGCCCGGTGAGACGATTCGCGAGACGGTGGTGCTGCGCAATATCGGGGAGGCCCTTTTCAACATCGGCGCCCGCATCACCAGTTTGACGCCCGGAGTGATGGTGACCAAAGCTGAAACCGGTTATCCTGACCTCCCCGCCGGCGGCATGGCGACGAACACAGCCTTCTTTGAGTACCGGTTGGCCAAGAGCGTGCCCTGCGGCACAACCATAACTTTGGCGCTCGTTACCGACAGCAACGGAACTCTCGTCACCAACACCATTCATCACACCGTCAGTCCGCCTCCCGCCACCTGGACTATTCAAACCGTGGACAGTGCCGGAACGGTCGGCTCTTACACCTCAGTCGCCGTGGATAGCCAAGGGAATCCGCGCATCAGTTACTACGACACCACCAGCGGCGATTTGAAGTATGCGGCTTGGAATGGCTCGACCTGGGAACTGCAAACGGTGGATAGCGCCGGCAATGTCGGCACCTACAATTCCCTGGCACTGGACGGTGCAGGCCAGCCCCGCATCAGTTACCGCGATGTGACGAATGCGGATTTGAAGTATGCCGCGTGGAATGGTTCCGCCTGGGAAATTCAAACCGTGGACAGCACCGGGTCCGTCGGCAATTACAGCTCGCTGGCTTTGGACAAGAGCGGTCAGCCGCGCATCAGCTTCCAGGACGACACCAACGGCGACCTCAAGTATGCCGCGTGGAATGGCTCCGCCTGGGAAATCCTAACCGTGGATAGCGACGGTTCGGTCGGCGCCGACACCTCCCTGGCGCTGGACCGAACCGGCCAGCCGCGCATCAGCTACCGCGATGTAGCCAACAATGATTTGAAATATGCGGCCTGGAACGGCGCCGCCTGGGAACTCCAAACGGTGGATAGCGACGGATCGGTTGGCTTTGACAATTCACTCAAGCTGGACAGCAACGACCGACCGCGCATCAGTTACCGCGACACCACCAATGGCGACTTGAAATACGCCGCCTGGAGCGGCAGGGCCTGGGACATTGAAACGGTGGATAGATCGGGCTCGGTCGGCTACGACACTTCCCTGGCGCTCGACCGAGACAATCGTCCGCACATCAGTTTTCGCGACATTGGCAATGCTGACCTCAAGTATGCGGCTTGGAACGGCGTTTTCTGGGAGATCGAAACTGTCGATGCGGAAGGCTCAGTCGGCTCCTACACCTCTCTGGCGCTGGCCCCGGACGGCAGCCCCCGCATCAGTTACCGCGACACAACCAAGGGCGATCTGAAGTTTGCTTTTGGCCCTGCCAAGGATTGCGCAGTGTTTAACAACCCGCCGGTGGCCGAGAACCAAAGCGCCACTATTGTCGGTGCCTTACCTGCTCGCCTGCAACTCATGGGCCGTGACCTCGATGGCGACGTGCTTTCCTTTCAAACCAACAACCTGCCCCCCCATGGCCGGCTGACGGAGTTCGACTCCGCCACGGGTTCTTTTACGTACACGCCCGATCCAGGCTACCGCGGCGTGGATAACTTTGAATTCACCGTCAGCGACGGCACTGCCACAAATCTCGCGGCTACGTTCGAGATAGTTATCACCGCCGGCGACACGGACGCGGATGGCGATGGCATGCCAGACCAATGGGAAATGGCCCATCAGTTTAACCGGCAGGATGCGACCGATGCCTCCCAGGACAGCGACGGAGATGGGCTTTCCAATCTGCAGGAGTATCTCTCCGGCACAAATCCCAAAGACGCGGCCAGCGCTCTTCGCCTGCACGACATTGAACTCGTGAACAGCGATACCCGCATCAGCTTTGCCACAATTTCGGGAAAGAAATACCAGGTCGAGCGAACGTCCAACCTGGAAGGGAATTCCTGGGAGATCATCGTCCGTGATGTGGCCGGCACCGGGGCCGCGGTGCTGGCTATCGATCCCAACGCAGTCTCTCCGCAGAACAGGTTCTATCGCATCCGCCTTATTCCTTGAAGGAAGGACGGGCGGTGACGCCGGGGCCTAATGCATTTCAACCTCGCAAGCGCCAATGCCGTGGCGATAGAAATTGAATTGCACGTTGGGATGGTCGGCGAGCAACGACATCGGAACGGAGGTGTCCGCAATTCCTTTGGCAATCATCAAGGTGGTCAGCCGCAAGCCAAATGGATTGTCATGGTTCCCCGCGTGCCAAATGGAAACCTTTTCCGCTTTCCACGTTTCGACCGGGCCAACCGAAATGGCTTTACGCGGCACCCCGGCAACGTTTCCTCCGCCGGAAGTGCGGGCATTTTGCACCAAAGTCACCGGATGCAGATCGACCACGCGGGTGTGCAACTGGCGAAACTCTTCCGGTGTCGGCGGATTGTTTTTGTAAACGCCTTCCCGCCGCGGCGGATCATTGAAAGCCCAATGCTTGATCTCCCCCTGCCCGCCCTGCATGACGGCACAGCGAACCCCCTCCCAACTGGCCCGGTATTTGGCCGTGTCCGCTTTGGGAAAGTGAAGATGTTCCTCCGGCATGGCCAAATCGGGATCGATGCGGTTAAAGCACAGCTCGCGGTCGGCGCGCTCAAAGGATAGAGGATGATCCACCGGCACCTCGCGCCCATCCAAGTACCATTCGTCCATGCCCCAGAAATAGGCCGAGTGCAAAGAAATGCCCAGTTCGTTCACAAGACGCGCGACCAAAGGCAGTTGTTCGGTGGGGCCGATGGGGCCGCATATACCGACCGGATTGTCCGGCGTGGATAGCTTCCAGGCGTTGATGTATTCCAGGGCTTCGGTCAGGTAGAAATCTTCCAAGGTGTCGTAGAACAGGACGCGAAATCCCGGTCGCGAAAGTTGAAGCATCGCTTCCGGTGTGAGACGCGCCGCCTCCTCGAGGATTTCATCATCCAGCGTGGTGTAATCCCACCAATCCGGGGCTATGGAACTGATTTTACGTGGCATACTTCCTTTCTTTTAAACTGAGTTTCGCGACTAAGAAAGTATTAACAAGAGTGCATTGGGCCGCACACGCTTGAACAAAGTCACAGTCAGGAAGGTGGCGGTTCGTTTCGTCGTTCACCCACCGGTTCGTCAGCGGCACCGGGTGGGCGCAGAGCAAACGAAATCGCGAAACCTGCCTGCCCGGTCTGCGTGCGGCCACGCACGGGCAGGCGGCAGGCAGGTCACGAACGCGGCCACGGGTGAACCGTTACTTCTTTTTCGCCGGCTTGGCTGAGGCGGCCTTCTTGGCAACTTGTTCTTCCAATGCAGCTTGCGCCGCGGCGAGGCGCGCCACGGGCACGCGGAACGGCGAGCAACTGACGTAGCTCAAGCCGAGACGATGGCAGAACTTCACGCTGTCAGGATCGCCGCCGTGTTCGCCGCAGATGCCGAGCTTGATGTCCGGACGCGTCTTGCGGCCCAATTCACAGGCGACCTGCATCAGCTTGCCCACGCCGGTTTGGTCAATCGACGCAAACGGGTTCTTCTTGATGATTTCCAATTCCGCGTAGGCCGGGAGGAAGGAGCCGGAATCGTCGCGGCTCATCCCCAGCGCCATCTGCGTTAGATCGTTGGTGCCGAAACTGAAGAACTGCGCGGTCTGCGCAATCTCGTCAGCGGTCAGCGCGCCGCGCGGCACTTCGATCATGGTGCCGACCAGGTAATTCAGCTTGACCTTCTGTTCCTTCATGACCTCCTGCGCGACGCGATGGACCACTTCGACCTGGAGGTCGAGTTCCCTTTTGAAGCCGACGAGCGGGATCATCACCTCCGGTTTCACTTTGATGCCCTGCTTCTGCACTTTGGCCGCCGCTTCAAACACGGCGCGGGCTTGCATCTCGCTGATTTCCGGGTAGGCAATGCCTAGGCGGCAGCCGCGATGTCCGAGCATCGGGTTGAACTCGTGCAGTTCTTTGACGCGTTGGGCGATCTTTTCTGCGGGCACACCCAGTTTCTGGGCCAGTTCCTCCTGCTGGGCGGGTTCGTGCGGCAGAAACTCGTGCAGCGGCGGATCGAGGAAGCGAATGGTCGCCGGCAAGCCCTTCAATTCCTTGAAGATGCCGATGAAGTCCTCGCGTTGATACGGAAGCAGCTTGGCCAGCGCTTTCTTCCGGTCCCCGGTGTTCTCGGCCAGAATCATTTCGCGCATGGCGTCGATGCGGTTACCCTCGAAGAACATGTGTTCTGTGCGGGTGAGACCGATGCCGACGGCGCCGAAGGCGACGGCGTTGGCGGTCTGCACCGGCGTGTCGGCGTTGGTCCGGACCTGAAGGCGTGTAGCCTTGCTGCACCAGTTCATGAGCTTGGCATAATTCTGGTAGGTTGGACTTTCCTGGGGCTTCAGCGAGTTTTCGATGAGCACCTGGACGACTTCGGAGGCGGCGGTCTTGATTTCGCCGGCATAAACCTCGCCGGCCGTGCCGTTGATGGACAGGAAATCGCCTTCGTTAAAGACCTGACCGTCCACGCTGAGGGTCTTGGCGGTATAGTCCACCTGCAATGCGCTGGCGCCGCAGACGCAGACCTTGCCCATTTGCCGGGCGACGAGGGCTGCGTGCGAACTGACACCACCGCGGGCGGTCAGAATGCCTTCGGCAGCGATCATGCCGCGCAGGTCTTCGGGAGACGTCTCGACGCGAACTAACAGGACTTTTTCACCTTTGCCGGCCGCCTCCACGGCCCGGTCGGCATTGAAGTAAATCTTGCCGCAGGCGGCGCCGGGACCAGCGGGAAGGCCGCGGGCGATGCAATGGGCCGCTTTCATGGCCTTGCGATCGAACACCGGCGCGAGCACCTGGTCGAGCTGGTCGGCGGGCACGCGACGGATGGCGGTCTGCCAATCAATGAGCTTTTCCTTCTCCATTTCGACCGCAAACCGGACGGCGGCCAGGCCGGTGCGTTTGCCGTTGCGGGTTTGGAGCATGAAAACTTTGCCCTCCTCGATGGTGAACTCGAAGTCCTGCACGTCCTTGAAATGGCCTTCGAGAATCTTGCGGATGCCTTCCAGCTCCTCGTGGGCGTGGGGCAACACATCCTTAAGCTTGACGACGGGCAGCGGGGTGCGGATGCCGGCGACGACATCTTCGCCCTGGGCGTTCATCAGGAATTCGCCGTAAAAGACCTTTTCGCCCGTGGCCGGATCGCGCGTAAAGGCGACGCCGGAGCCGGACTTGTCGCCGGTATTGCCATAGACCATGGCCTGCACGTTGACGGCTGTGCCCCACTCGCTGGGAATGTTGTACTTGCGGCGATAAACGATGGCCCGGTCGTTCATCCAGGAACCAAACACCGCGCCGATGGCGCCCTTGAGCTGGTCCCATGGATTGTTGGGGAACGCCTTGCCGGTGCGTTCTTTGACGAGCGCTTTGAACCGTTGAACCAATTCCTTCAACCCAGCGGCGTCAATCTTCGTGTCTTCGACGTGCTCCTGGCCGGGGAACAATTCCTTCTTCAGCCCTTCGATGACGATTTCAAACGGTTCGTGGTCTTCGCCGGGACGCTTTTGCACACCCATAACCACGTCGCCGTACATTTGGATGAAGCGGCGATAGCAATCCCAGGCGAAACGTTCGTTGTTACTGACTTTGGCCAGGGCGAGCACGGTTTGATCGTTGAGGCCGAGGTTCAGGATGGTGTCCATCATGCCCGGCATGGAATCGCGGGCGCCGGACCGGACTGAGACCAGGAGCGGTCGCTCCATATCGCCGAGCTTCTTGCCCAGCAGGCCTTCCATAAAGGCAACACCCGTTTCAATTTGCGGCTGTAACACCTTGGGATACTGGCGTTGGTTGGCGTAGTAATAGGTGCAAACCTAGGTGGTGAGGGTAAAACCGGGGGGCACCGGCAGGCCGATGCGGGTCATTTCGGCAAGGTTCGCCCCCTTCCCGCCGAGGAGAGGTTTCATCGAGCCGTCGCCATCGGCCTTCTTATTGCCAAACAAATAAACGTACTTGGGTGCTTTCGTAGCTCTTGCCATAAAATTATCTTTGTCTCTGTGCTTACCGTTTCAAGGATTTTTATCGAAAAACGAAGCGCGAACTTAACAAAGGCCGGGGGGGTGTCAAAGTCATTTTCGATGGCTTTTTTCGACGCAGTGAGGCTCTTTTCTCCCTTCCACAATTGGCGGCGACCTGCAAAAATGCGGCCCATGTCATCACCATCTTCATGCCATTCTTGGCTGGCTTGTGCAGCCATACTATTTCCGATCGGGTACGTCACCCCTGCTCCGGCCGTAGCGCCCGCACCGGCCCCGATTGTCACGCCCTACGCGCAACGCGGCCCGCTGGAGATTAGGAATGTCTCGCCGCCCACCCGTGCTCCGCTCCAGTTCGCGCGAATCGAGTTTACAGTGCAGCTTTCGGCAACCTTCGATAATCCATTTGATCCGGCGGACGTGACGCTGGATGCGCAAGTGACCGCGCCCTCTGGAAAGACTCTGTCAGTGCCCGGTTTCTTATACCGGCCTTTTGAGCGCGCACTTCAAGGGGGGCGCGAAAAACTGACGGCTGAGGCCGATCCTTCCTGGCGAATTCGCTTTTGCCCGACTGAAGCCGGCGAACACAGCATAACTTTGGCTCTGAGGGACCGCACCGGCAGCGTCGTGAACAAGGGTCTTCAGTTCGCCGTCAAGGCATCACCGCAAGCGCCCGGCTTTGTGCGGATCAGCCCCCGTGACCGCCGCTACTTCGAGTTTGATAATGGCCGTTCCTATTTCCCGGTGGGCGCAAATGTGTGTTGGGGCGGCGGGCGCGGCACATTTGACTACGACGATTGGTTCCCGGCTTACGCCAAGGCCGGCTGCAATTACGCCCGGCTATGGCTCTCACCCAACTGGACAACGTTCGCCCTGGAACGGGCCGGCCAGGCTGCCGAGGGCCTTGGGTTGGGCCAATTCGATCTGGCCAACGCCTGGCGCATCGATCACGTCCTGGAGTTGGCCGAAACCGGCGGGCTTTATGTGATGCTCTGCATTGATTCGTTCAACATCCTCCGGGAGAAGACCAGTTACCCGCAATGGGAGAACACGCCGCATAATGCCGTTCATGGCGGCCCGCTGAATCGTCCGGCTGAATTTTTCACCAACGCGGAAATGGACCGGTTTTATCGCAATAAACTGCGTTATCTGGTCGCGCGTTATGGCGCTTTCACCCACGTTCTTTCCTGGGAGTTCTGGAACGAGGTGGACATCACGACCGACTACAAGACTGAGCCGGTGCGGGATTGGCACGGGCGCATGGCCAAGGCCCTGCGGGAGTTGGACCCTTACCGTCACTTGATTACGACCAGCTTCGCCAGGACGAGCGGCGACAAGGCTGTCGATACGTTGCCGGTGCTGGATTACGTGCAATCCCACCATTACAACAGCCCCGATCTGGCGGTCACGCTCGCCAATGCTCAGTCAAACAAGGCTGCTTACAACAAGCCTCACTACGTTGGCGAAATCGGCGCCGACTCGGGCGGCCCGCGCAGCGCGGATGATCCGCAGGGATTGCAGGTTCATGATCCGCTGTGGGTGACAATCGCCACGGGCGGTTCAGGCGCAGCCCAGTCGTGGTGGTGGGACAATTTGATTCACCCGCGCAAGCTCTACCCTCTCTACACGCCCGTATCCCGGTTCGTTGCGGATATCGATTGGCCGGCGGAAGGAATTCGATCCATTGAGCCGCGCGTCGAATGGCCTCCCGGATCCAGTCCCGCAGAGGGGTCGAAGCCGCCGCTGCTCGCCTGGGCTATCGCCGGACAGAGCACGAGCGTTGCCTGGGTGCGGGTGGAAGGACGAACTTGGAGGCGCGTTTGCGGGCAAAAAGAAGCGGTCCCCGCCGCCCCTCCCTCCGTTCTGCTGCTGCCAGGCTTGAGGAACGGGCCTTGGCACGCTCAGGTTTGGGACACGTGGTCCGAAGCCATTTTGCAGGAAAACGACCTGGAGATCGGCAACTCACAGGCCGCTCGAATCAGTCTGCCCGCCATCGAGCGAGATGTGGCGGTGAAGCTCCGGTTTACCAAGAAGTGAGACTGACATTGGCGCGCACAGGCAGAAAGACCAGACCGAGTTCGAGAAGGGGCAGAAAGAAACCGCTGACAGCAGCCAGTTGCAGCAAATTTGCAATGGACGCTTGATGACGGTTGACGGCTACGGCTGCAATGGTAAGGTGGCGGCATGAGCACGGTTGCGGAGATCAAGGCGGCGATTCAAAGGCTCACGGCCCGTGAACGCTGCGAATTGAACGCGTGGCTTCAAAACTGGCCGCACGACGATTGGGACCGCCAGATGCGTGCCGACGCCGAAGCAGGCAAACTCGATTGGATGTTGCACGAAGCTCGCCGCGCTGAACAGGAGGGTGTCTGCGGTGATTTCCCCGCTCCGCCGGCGTGAACTCCAAGGCCACGCCCGGGTTTTGGCAGCGCTATAACGCGCTGCCAAGGGAAGTGCAAGAACTGGCTCGCAAGAGCTTTCGTTTGTGGCTCGCTAATCCCTTCCATCCCTCTCTGCAGTTCAAGCCGCTTAAAGGAGATCTGTGGTCCGCAAGGGTCGGCCTGCGTTATCGCGCTGCGGGTGTCTTCCTTGATGGCGATACTTTCCGATGGACGTGGATCGGCAGCCACGAGAATTACAACAAGCTGTAAGTTGCAGGCTTCGGACCCAAGGTTAAGTCGCTATCGCCGTCTCTCTACACCCCGTACAGTTTCCGGCCGACGGGTCCGTCAAAAGCATTCGATGTTTTGAACCGCTCCAGCTTGCCGGATAGGGCGACGTCGCGCGTGCGCTTGAGAACGGCAACTTTCTCCTCGTCCGTCATCGGCTGGAGGTTTCGGGCCAGGTCGAGGTTTTTCTTGAGGATATCAATGGAGTCAATGCCGCTGACAATGGTCGCCACCGGCAAGGCGGCCACATAGCGCCAGCATTCTTCCGGCGTCGCGATGCCGGCGCGGAGGATGTCACCGCTGGCCCGTGACTTCATGGCCAGGGGCGCAATGCCGCGCTTGAGCAGCACCGGGAGCACCCATTTCTCAAAGCTCTGGAAAGAGCCGTCGAGGATGTTCAACGGCATGAGCACCGCGTCCCAGGGATACTCGTAAGCGAGCATCTTGAGATGTATCCACGGATATTTGTGGCCGGTAAAACCAACGTAGCGCACCTTGCCCTGTTGCTTGGCCAGGACGGCGGCTTCGATGCCGCCGCCGGATGCAAAAATGCGGTCGGGATCCTGTTCATAGACGCATTCATGGAACATCCAGAGGTCGATACGGTCCGTTTTGAAGCGCCGCAGGCTGTCCTCCAGGTGCTGCATCGCCACGTTTTTTTCGCGGCCGTGGTTTTTCGTCATGAGAAAAACGCGATCACGACGGCCCGGCAAGGCCAGGCCGACGCGCGTTTCGCTCCGGCCATCGTGATAACACCAGGCGTTGTCGAGGAAGGTCACGCCGTTGTCGATTGCTTCCTGGATCAGGCGGACGCTCTCGTTGTCGCTGAGTGATCCCACGCCGATGTGAAAGCCGCCCAGGCCAAGCACAGAAACTTTTTCTCCCGTTTTGCCTAAGGCACGCATCGGCATGGTTCCCGCCGAAGACGGGGCCTCAGCGGACCGAACCAGAGTGGGAACCAAGGTAGCGCCAACCAGGCCGGCGACGGACGCGCGCAAGAATTCACGCCGGCTTGTTTCGTTTTCGAGATGATCATGCATAAAGTTGCTCCTCAATGTTGGGTTTAGATTCTGCGTCTATTATCCACCCGTTAGCACTGCGTGCAAGTCGGTTTTTCCCGGCAGCGCGCGACTGAAAGGCGCCAAGTCGGTGACGCGATTGTTGTCGAGGGTGAGCCACTGCAACTGTTTTAAATCTGACAAACCTGAGAGGCTGCTAATGGAATTGCCTCCCAGGTTGACGCCATTCAAGTTCGTCAGGTTGGCCAGGAGTGCAACATCTCTGATCTGATTGTTGCGAAGGTAGAGAGATTCCAAACCTTGCATCTCAGCCAGCCAAGAGGAATTCGAAGTAAGATTCCCGCTCAAGGTGAGAACGCCCCGACATTTTGACGCGCTTTGCCCCCATGAACCTAGCACCGTGGTAGGGCGCGTCACTCCGTGCGCGCCGCACCGTGGTAGGGCGCGTCACTCCGTGCGCGCCGCACCGTGGTAGGGCGCGTCA
>CAYIIH010000014.1:0-43384 GCA_964363225.1 uncultured Verrucomicrobiota bacterium
GCGGACGGTACAAGTCAACAGGTCGATTTGGGGGAAAGATGCAATGGCAAAAACTTCCAATGAATCGCGGGAGTCGCACCAGCAGACTAACCGGGCCTGACTGCCTACGCTTCATTTGCGAGGGTATTTCTGATCCCATGTGGGTGGGCCTTTTACCCCGGGGCGACCCGCGCCGGGAACGTGGCTGCCGAATCCCGATCCATTCCACTCAAGTTCGTAATGATCGATCAGATGGTGTTCAGCGTAGTGGACCCATTCCTCCGCGATCATCAGAAATCGGCACTGCAACTGCGAGAGTTTGATATTCTTTCTGCCGCCAATTTTGCGCGCGTGTTCGGAGAATCGCTTTCGCAAATGGCTCTTACCTGTGGCCTTTCCGAAATAGATGAGTTCATCTCCAACATATAATCCGTAGATGCCGGTTTCTGCGGGCATTGTCAGAGGCGGGAAACTCAGCAACGGACTTTCCTCGAACCGCTCAAGAAGATGCGTAGGAATATCCAGCGGATTGAACTTGTGCGCTGCGAACGGATCGCTCGGAGGTTGAGTGGGCATTTCGTCTTATCTGTCAGCTCTTGCACAAAACGACCGCGCTTTCGTACAACTTGGCAGTGGTTTTGGCTCCTTGCCTCACGGATGAGGAAACGATGCTTGCTCCCACCCGCTTTTGGCGGACAACGTGGATATTTTCAGTGACCAGACCGTGCCGCGCAGCCAACTCGGACAAGATGTTATCCACAGGAATCTCCACGCCTTGAAGTATCGAGTTGCCCACAACAACAACCGCGCGTCCGTCCTGCTTTAACACTTGGCCGACTACACGACAAAAACGATCTGTGTCATTGAAATAACTGGCCGCGTAATTGGCCCAGCCCGGACCGCCATACGAGCCGCGGTCCACACTGATGCTCCGGATTTCCTCCAGCAGGCGCTCCAGACCGAGGTGTTCGAAATCGAGCGGCACCTGCTCCCAATCCCGGACGGTCTGCCAGTATTTCCCGAAGTTCTCCGTTTCGAGCCGCTTGAGCTCACTGGGCTTGCGCACGAATCCAAGCCAGAAGAGTTGCGGGCGTGTGTTCCGAACGTAATGGTAGTTGTTCAGATAGGGCGGCGAGGTGACAATCAAATCGACTGATCCCGGGTCCAGGTGATGCATGGCGTTCAGAAAGTTGTCCGGGATGACTCGGCCAACGGGGCGCCGAGGCAACCGTTCCAATTCCTCACGAAACCACGCGACGTCAGACTTCATCGCCAAAAGCTTCTTGACCATGGACTCGGTGACGGGTGCATCGTCTTGCGTCGGTTTGCCTGCCGCCGGACGAGAGCCAAGACTCGGCTCGTACGAGTAGTTGGACAAGCTGACCATCACTGAACCAAATGCCAGCTCGAAAAGCTCGCGAACAGGCGGGACACGCAACCGGTTGATAAAGCGCAAGGCTTTCAGCACCTTCACTTCGACGCGAGGGCCGAAAAAGGGGATGCGCGTCCGAAAGTGCTCCGGTGCCGAGACCGAATCACCCTCGGCTCTGGACGCTCGCATGTGCTCCTCAAACTTAACGATGTAGTGGCTGACTTGCAGCGGAGAAATCGCTGCCGCTTCGCACTTGGCGCGGGCCGCCAGCGCCGCATAAGGGTTGATCTCAAATCCGACCGCGTCATGTCCGCAACGCAGTGCTTCGATCAGGGTTGTTCCAACGCCACAGAACGGATCCAGCACTGCCGCCGATGGCGTGCGGTTGTCGGACAGGTAGCGGCTAAACGCGTCACGAACAAACTCAGATGAAAATCCGGCTATCCATGGAACCCACCGATGAATGGGACGCTGCTTGTTGTCGGCAAAGGCAGAATCCGCAAAGCCTCCGTTTAGCTTGGCCACCCCGTTATGATGTGACTGCGAAGTTTGCTCTTCCTCCGCCGTTGGCAACAGCAGCCCTTGTGATGTCTCTTTAAGCTCCGAGGCGGCTGTGCGCTTCGCAGCGCTGTAACGGCTTCGAGAATTTTTGATTTTATTGGACACGTGAATTTGCCGCGGCTTTTCTAGCACGCTGAGAACAAGAGGCAAAACTATTTCGTCAGAATTTACCCGATGCGAGTTGACTCAAATTGAAAGACGCCGGCGGCGAGAAACTGAGGGGAGACGAAGCGGCAACAGATGTGTCAACAAGACTTGTGCCTGAGCGTTGTGTCTGTTAATTTCGCCGTCAGTTTAAGCAATAGACGATTGCTGGTCGGTTTAGAAATTCAGCAAACAACAATTGAACGAAATAGAAAATTATGGCTTACGAACTCCCTCATCTCCCGTACCCCAAAGGCGCGCTCGAGCCGCACATCGACGCTATGACGATGGAAATCCATCACGGCAAACATCACAACGCTTACGTGATGAATGTGAACAAAGCCCTCGCCGGCCATGCGGCGCTCGAAGCCAAGCCGGTCGAAGCCCTCATCAGCGACCTGAATGCCGTGCCTGATAACATCCGCGGCGCGGTGCGCAACAACGGCGGCGGCCACGCCAACCATTCGATGTTCTGGAAGCTCCTCGCCCCGCAAGCGGGCGGCGCGCCCACCGGCACGTTGGCCGATGACATCAATGCCACTTTCGGCGGCTTCGACGCCTTCAAAGAAAAGTTCGAGGCCGCCGGCGCCGGCCGATTCGGCAGTGGCTGGGCGTGGCTCGTGGTGAACGGCGGCAAACTGGAAATCGTCTCGACCGCCAACCAGGACAATCCGATCATGGGCAAAGCCGTGGCTGGTTGCGAAGGCAAGCCTGTGCTCGGCGTGGACGTGTGGGAGCACGCCTATTATTTGAAGTACCAAAACCGCCGCGCAGATTACCTGAAGGCGATCTGGAACGTGGTGAATTGGGCGGAAGTGGCGAAGAATTACGACGCGGCCAAGAAGTAGTTGCGTCTCAGTTTCTTGCAGGCAGTGAGAAAACTGCCATAAGCCGCCGCAGAAGAGCGGTCCTGGCAAGGAATCCCTCACGCTCTCGGTTTCAACTGCGGGAACAGGATGACATCGCGGATGCTTTCCTGGCCGAGCAACATCATGCAGAGGCGGTCGATGCCCAGGCCCATGCCGCCGGCGGGAGGCATGCCGTGCTCCAGCGCGACCAGAAAATCGTCATCGAGCTTTTGTTGTTCGCCGCCCGCCTGATGTTCCAGGCGCTCGCGCTGTTCGAGAGGATCGTTTTGTTCCGAGTAAGCGGGGGCGATTTCCTGGCCGTTGATGCAGCATTCAAACACCTCGACGGTGTTGGGGTCGTCGGGCGAAAGCTTGGCCAGCGGCACCAATTCCTTCGGCAAGTGAGTGACAAAGACGGGTTGAATGAGTGTGGGTTCGATCAACTTCTCGAAAACGGCGCCCGTCACTTCAAAGTCTTCATAGTTGGGGCCGATTTCGGCGCCGAGACTTAAGGCGCGTTCCCGCCGGGCGCTAGGTGAGAGGTCAAACCAATCGGCGCCCGCTCGCTCGCGGACCAGCGCCTTGTACTGCACCCGTTTCCACGGCGGGCTGAGGTCGATGGCTCTGGTCACCTGGTTTTCCGCGTCCTTATGTTCAATGCTGAGCGTCCCCAGAACTTGTTGCGCGACATGGCAAATCATCGATTGCACAAGTTCCATCATGGTCTCGTAATCGCCGTAGGCCTGATACGCTTCGAGCATGGTGAATTCGGGGTTATGCTTGCGCGAGAGGCCTTCGTTTCGGAAAATACGGCCGATCTCGAACACCCGATCGAGGCCGCCCACCAGTAGCCGCTTGAGATAAAGCTCGAGCGCAATCCGCAGATAGAAATTGCAGCCGAGCGCATTGTGAAAGGTCACAAAAGGTTGGGCGGCGGCTCCGCCGGGAATGGCCTGCATCATCGGTGTTTCCACTTCCACGTAGCCTCGGGAATGAAGGAAATTCCGCATTTCGCGGAGAATCTGGCTGCGCAAGAGGAAGACGCGTTTGATCTCGTCGTTCGCCATCAGATCGAGGTACCGCTGTCGATAGCGAATTTCCATGTCGGCGAGTCCATGCCACTTCGCGGGAGGAGGGCGAAGGGCTTTGGCCAGAATGACAAAGGAACTGAGTTTGACCGTAATTTCACCAGTCTTGGTCGTGAACATCTTGCCCTGGACGCCAATAAAATCGCCCAGGTCAAGGTGTCTGAAAATGTCGTATTGCTCATCACCGAGCGTCTGCTTCTGCGCATAGGCCTGGATGCGGCCGCTTTGGTCCTTGAGGTCGAAGAACTGGCTTTTGCCCATGTCACGGTGGGCGGTGATGCGTCCGGCCAGGGCCACTTCCCGGCCCTCCGCGTAATTGGCGCGAGCCTCAGCACAGGTTTCCGCAGGCGGGAATTTGTTGGCAAAGGGGTTGATTCCCTTGGCGCGGAGGGCGGCCAGTTTGGCGCAGCGCTGTTCCATTAGTGCATTCGTTTCGTCCATAGAGCTTATGTAGCCCCAGATGAAACACAGATGAAGCGCAGATGTTCAAGAATTTACGTTGGAATCGAAGAGGGCTGGACTGTCCAGATGGATGTGGCCGAGTCAGGCGCGCCAGTCGAATGGGGCGTGCGACCTTGCCAGCGGCGACGACCGTTGTGGCCGCGGCAACCGAGGACCTTTCTGCCGGGTCGGCACAGGCAGGCCACGGCGTGCAGGCTTGGTTCGATTCATGGTGATAAGGCTTCAACTTTCCTCCGGCAGGATGCTCTTCATGCCGAAGGCGGGAACCCTGTAGAAGGGCACTTTGCTTTGCAAATCGTGCCGGCAAGTTTAACATCTTGCAGCAGCGGCTCTCTTCGATGGGCGAGCAGGGCAGGATCAAAAGCAGGCCGTGGCAGAGATATTTATGGCCGTTGAATTCAAAGATTATTACAAAATGCTGGGCGTGCCTCGCGAGGCGAGCGAGGAGGAAATCCGCAAGGCCTTTCGCAAGTTGGCGCGGCAGTACCATCCCGATGTGGCTAAGAACAAAGCCCAGGCTGAGGACAAGTTCAAGGAGATCAACGAAGCCTACGAAGTCCTCGGCGATCCCGGAAAAAGGAAGAAATACGACGAACTGGGGCCGCACTGGAAACAAGGCGCCGAATTCCGGCCGCCGCCCGGCTGGGAGGCCTTGGGCGGGCGGCGCACGGCGCGCAGACCGGGCGGCGCCGAGGAGTATGAATTTCAATTTGGCGGCACGGGTTTCAGCGACTTCTTTGAGCAACTCTTTGGCGCGACCGGCGCGGAGCGGGGCGGCTTGGGCGGACGGCGCATGTTTTCCGAAGAGGACTTGCTGCAACGCGGCCAAGATATCGAAGGCGACATCCTGGTGACATTGGAGGAAGTGGCACGCGGTTCGGTTCGTGCCGTCACTCTGCGGCGCACCGTCGCTTGCCAGCGCTGCGCAGGAACGGGGCGGGTGGGCCGGCAACGGTGCCCGGTCTGCCAAGGCGCCGGCCAGGTCGAGAAAACCGACACTTATAAAGTGAAAATTCCTTCAGGCGTCTGCGAGGAACAACGCCTGCGAGTGCCTGGCCAGGGTGAAGTTGGCGCGGGACGAGGGCCGGCGGGCGATTTATACTTGCGTGTTCGTTTCGCCAAACACCCTGATTTTCGAGTGGAGAACCACGAGCTCTACTACGATCTCAACCTGGCTCCGTGGGAAACAGTCCTGGGAACGAGCGTCTCGGTGCCCACTCTGGATGGAAGCGTGAGCATCAAAATCCCGCCGGGCACGCAAGCCGGCCAAAAGCTCCGAGTGCGTGGCCATGGCCTGCCTGTTCGCAACGGTGGAATGGGAGATTTATACGTGGTGGCGCGCATTCAAGTTCCGAAAAGCGTCGGGGAGCAAGAACGAACCTGGTGGGAAAAACTGGCGCGGGAATCCCGGTTCACGCCCCGTGACTAAGAGGCCGTGACCACGAAAAGGACCACGAAAAGGATGGGGCTTTATGCTGCCGATTCGCGATAACATTCCTTCGGCCCGTTTTCCGCTCATGACGCTGGCCATCATTGTCGTCAACGTGCTGGTCTTTCTTTGGGAGGCGCGGTTGGGGGCGCGTCTGGAGCGAGCTTTGCTGGGGATGGCCATCATCCCGGCTCGATACTCGGTTCCGGAAGTCGCGCAGCAATTTAATCCTGTTGAACAAGTCTTCCCTTTCTTCAGCTCCATGTTCTTGCACGGGGGCTGGATTCACCTGATTGGCAATATGTGGACGCTCTGGATTTTTGGGGACAACGTCGAAGACCGGCTGGGCCGGAGCAAGTTCATCGCGCTTTACCTGGCGAGCGGCATCGCGGCCGCTTTTCTCCATATTTTTACCAATCTGCATTCGGTCATGCCGACGATTGGCGCCAGCGGCGCCGTGGCCGGTGTGATGGGCGCTTATTTCCGGTTTTACCCGCATGCCAAGATCGAGACGATCATTCCGCCGTTTATTTTCGGTCCTTATTATGTGTTGCCGGCCGTGCTGTTTCTGGGCTGGTGGTTTCTGCTGCAGTTCTTCAGTGGCGCGTTAAGTTTGGCCGACAAAAGGGATTTTGGCGGGATTGCCTGGTGGGCGCACGTCGGCGGCTTTGCTTTCGGCGTGGCGGTCTGCGTTTTTGCCGGCGGCAAACGGCGGCGCTGAGGCCGCGAATGGGAATCAGCAGGCTGATGGCTTTACTGCTCGGTCCTGGTCTTGCACCACGTCTCTGCCATGCGCAGCAATTGATTCAGGTTCTCCGATGAAGTCCCGGGGCTCTCCTCAATCCACACGGGCGTCAATGTTGGCTTGCCTTGATCGGCTTCGATCAACTCGGCAATAAATCGCGGCTGGTGCAAGTGAACCACGTAAACCCTGCCGGCTGCGCCGGTTTTGTCCCCGGCAAGAATCCACTTCGGATTGGTGTCGGTTCGAGTCTCGGGTGGCGCGGTCTTGCGGTTCATCAGAACAGGAGCCAGGCCCAGAGCAGCGCCCAAAGCAATGGCCAGGCCGCACAACAAAACCTGAGGCCATGAGGGCGGACTGGAGCTTTTAAGCAGGATAACGGCGGCCAAGCTCAACAATACAAGATCAGCGCCCCAAAAATACCAGGCCGGCATGTTCCACAACTTCCACACGCCTGGTTCCGTCATGCCTTTGAATGGAGAAGCCGCCGCCTTTGTTTTATCGTCCGTCTGGAAACCTTTGAAAAGAGCACCCACTCCGGGGCCAACCAGAGGCTCGCCGCTGGCGGGCATCGCTGGAGAGGCGGCGTCCGTTTTCCCGGCAATTCTATCGCCATTCAACAAGACGTCTAATTTTCGGCCCAAAACAGGTTTTGCCACGCCGCGAGCCTGGGAAATGGCTCGGCGGGATTCAACCATAATCTGAGTTTTCTGCAAGGTGACGCTACTGAGAGCGGAGACTGCCTGCCTGCGTGAGCGGCGGCAGGCGGATCGACAGTCGCTTTTGGCTGTGGCCACGCCAGGCTGAAATACCATCTGTGAAAGTCTTCGCTGCTCGCGCAGATTCTTCAGCGCGGATTGAACCGCAGAGACGCGAAGGACGCAGAGCGGGGTCCTCGGTTTGCCTTCTCTGCGTGCTTCGCGTCTCTGCGGTTTTGCACGAGTTGGCCCTTGGTTGCGGCGCAGCAGCGCTGAGAAGCTCTCGGTTTAATCTCCGTCCTGATCCCCGCTCTTCCTGGTGATAGCCCAGGCCGGGTAGGGAGCGTGGGAGCCCTTTTGCGCGTGCCAGAGGATGCGGTTAAACAAATCTTCCGGGCATTGATCGATCTTGTCGAGAGGCAACCGCATGGAGGCCAGCGCATAATGGCGCTGCACCGGATCGCTGATGGCGCGAGGCTCCGGATTCATCTGATCCAAGGGGATGTTATTGGGCACGGCCGCAAAAGGAGCGAAATCAGGTTGATCGGTGAAGCAGGCAAACATCGGTGTGGCGCTGGCGTCCATCTGGTTCATGGGCGGCAAACCCAGGATCAGTTCTATCGTGCGCAAGAGGCTCGTTTGATTGTAATTGTCATGGATGACAGTGTGGCGCCGGGTGTAGGGACTGACCACATAAGCCGTGGTGCGGTAGCCGCTGATGTGGTCCCAGCCATCCTGAGGATCATCTTCAATGGCAAATATGCAGGTTTCCTTCCAGAAACGGCTTTTGCTGATCGCTTCCACAATCTGGCCGAAGGCGAGATCATTGTCCGCCACTTGCGCTGCCGGCGTCGGATGCTGCGGCTTGGTGCCCGACGTGTGGTCGTTGGGCAAACAAATGATGCTCAGATTGGGCATGGCTCCGTAGCGCTCAAACTGCCGCAAGTCTCTTATGAACTGGGCCGCCCGAAAGACATCCGGCACATCCATGTTCCAGCCAATCGTGTTCGTGTTGATATAGGGACCAAGGGAAGCGATGGCAGGCCGGCAGTTGATATCGATCAGCCCGGTCTGGTTGAGAAAGTCGTGGTAAAAATCGAGAAAGTTAGGCTGGCCTTTGCGCGCGCGGTCCTTCCACCCGGTGATGCCAATCGTGAACTCTCCGTAATCCCGCAAAGTTTTCCCGTGGGCCAATGCGTTGTCCCAGATAAAGCCGGTCGGCGCATACGCCAGCGCATCGACGTCGTCGTCCTCCATGCCGTCCGGGTAGCTGCGGGGAAAGCCGGCAAACGATTTCTCCATGTAATCTGTGGCGAAGGCGGTGTCGGCCCATTGATGGCCATCGGCGCTCAAAATGCCGGAGCAATAGGTGTTATCGAGCAGCACAAATTCGCGGACCATTTTATGTTGATTGGGCGTGACGTTCTCGCCAAACACGCAGAGATCAGGATCGCCCTTCCCTTCTTTCACGTCGCCAAAGACCTGGTCGTAGGTGCGGTTCTCCTTGATGATATAAACGACATGTTTGAATACCGAAGGCTCGCCCACCCGTTCCGGAACTGGCCGGGCAGGCATGTTCGGCCGAGCGGGAAGCCGAGCGGCCTCCACAACAGCCCGCCGGTAGTTTTTCAAAACGGTCCGGGTGTGATGGCGAAGCTGGGACGAGCCAGGCACGGGCAACAGCGAAAGCGTGCCGAAGTATTGGTGTGAATTGTATTTGACCCGTTCGCCGGGATCGTAGTGCTTGCCGGACGCAATTCCCTTGATGTTGGCGACGTAAAGTGATCGCCGAGCGGCATCGTACGCGATGGCACCTGGAAACCAACCGGTGGGGATCAGTCCAACCAACTTCGACTTTCCAAGCCGAAAGGAAACAACGGCCACCGCGTTCTGTGTACCGTTGCAGACGTAAAGGGTCTTGCCGGAGGGGTCCGTGGCCAAGGCGTTGGGACTCGCTCCAAAGAGATCGTTCGCGTGCCAGCGCAAGGAGATGGTATCCACCACGCGGTCGGAGCGCGCATCTATGACACTGACGCTGTCACTGCCGGCATTGGCCACCAACAGGTGCCGGCCATTCGGCGTTAAGGCCAAAGCGGACGAGTGCAGCCCAACCAGGATTTCGGTCGTGACCTTGCCATTGACCAGGTCGATGACCGAGACCGAGCCTTCGTTGGCGATGTATCGGACAGGATCGACTCTCACCAAGGTGCCGCGTCCGGCCGGGCCAGTGACGCTGCTGGCGTCGGGCCGGCGACCGCCCCAATTGCTGACATAGGCTTTAGTGCCGGCCAGGACGACATCGTAAGGCGCGGTGCCGACATCGAAGACCCGGAGTTGTTTTCCCGTGTTGGCGTCCAGTTCCAGCAAACGATTGGACAAGTTCAGCGCCACATAGAGCCGCCGGCCATCGCGGGAAATGGCCAGGCCGGCTGGAATGTCCTTTTTCCGACCGGCCAGTCCGGTTTCGGGCAAAGGAATCGAATAAAGCGCGGTGATTTGATGGCTTGGTCCAACTCCAAAGACCTTGATGCTGCCGTTGACGTTGGCCAAGAAAATGCGCGAGCCGTCGGGTGAAAAGATCAGTCCCGTGAAACTGAGCTGCCCCTCTTTGTCGGGCGCCAAAATATGTGATGAAACCGCGTCCGGCTTGGCCTCGCCGGTTTGCTCGGAGGGCAAGGGCACCCGCTGTAGGATCGCTCCGGTGACAGGATCAACCCCAATGAGTTCGTGGGATTTGCCAGACGTGACCAGCAGGCGGCCATCCGGGCTGAGGCTCAGAGCCTGGGGGCGGACACCGGGCAATTCCACCTGAATGCCCGCCGGCGACAAAACTTGGTTGACCGGAAGCACGACGCGGTTGGAAGCGGTCAAGCCAACCGGTTCCGTGGGATTCTCCGTCGGCTCTTGGGCCTGGCAGGTGATGCAAGCTGCCCACAGAAATGACAGAGCAACAACGATTTTCATGGGCCGAAAGTATCCGGCGCGCCGGAAATGAACAAGCCTCGGTTTGGCTCCGGCTCATTTCTTTGCTTCCTTTTTCGGATCCGCCGGCACCGGATCGGCATATTCCGGAATCCTGAACTCGATGGATTTGGCCTGGCGCTCGAATTCAGCTTTCATGGATTCCAACAGCTTCTGACCGCGTGCGTCTCCAGCCAGATTCCTTGTTTCGTTGGGGTCCGCCTTCAGGTCGAACAGTTCCGTCCAATCGTCGTGGCCGGGATAGCGGATGAGCTTGGCCGATTCGGTGCGGACGGCCAGGACAGTTGGAATGGCAAAGCCTTTTTCATAAAAATATTCATAGAAAAACGACTTCCGCCAGGCAGCCGGTTTGCTTTCCAAAAGTGGCCGCCAGCTCTTGCCCTGCATCTGCGCCGGCACGGGCACGCTGGCCAGATCAAGAAAAGTCGGGGCCAGATCAATATTGAGCGCGAGCGCATCGATCACCTTGCCTTTGGCCCTGTCGCCCAGCTTCGGATAGCGCAGCAGCAATGGAATGCGGATGCTCTCCTCGTAAGCCGCGCGTTTATCGCCCAGGCCATGTTCACCGAGGAAAAACCCATTGTCGCTCGCGTAAACCACGACCGTATTTTCCGCCAGCCTGAGTTCGTCCAGTGTGGCCAGAAGCCGGCCCAGGTTCTCATCGACCGCCGCAATGGTCCTGAAGTAGTTGCGCACCAATTCCGGTCCCGGACCGTGCGGCGCCTCACTGGCTCGTGCTGGCGCCGGCTGCGCTTTGGCGGGCTGACCGGCCTCAACTTTGCCTCGGTAAGGGGCAAAGTTCGTGGCCGTCACCGCCGGTTTGGCTTCGACATCCCCGAGCTCGCTCTGCCATCGCGCGGGGGGCGTCCGGGGGCCATGCGGTGACTTGTAACCGACGATGAGCAGGAAAGGTTTTGCTTGGTTCTGCTTGAGGAATTCAATGGCAAAATCCGTCGCCACGTCGTCCACCCAGCCCATCGTTTCCGTCCTCGCGCCATCGATCTCAAAGGGACAATCATCGTAGCGCCCATGAGCGACGTAACTGGCTGAGTAATCAAAACCGGGCCGCGGGCCGCGCTGTTGGCCCATGTGCCATTTGCCGATGTAACCCGTCCGGTAGCCGGCGGCCCGCAGGAGCGCGGCGTGCGTGATACTGTTGGCGGGGAAAGGAGTGTGATTGTTGGCTACGCCATTGAGATGATTATAAAGGCCGGTCAGAAAGGCCGCCCGGCTCGGGGAACAAAGCGAATGCACCACGAACGCATTGCGAAACCGCACTCCTTCCGCCGCCAGTCGGTCCATGTTCGGCGTTTGGAACCAGGGAAAGCGCGCGCGTTCTCCCTGTTCGCGCTGCACCACCCCCATGGCGTCCCACCGTTGGTCGTCAGCATATACAAAGAGAAAGTTCGGCCGTGCGGCAGCGGTCACGACCGCTTGCGCTTGGGCTGTCGCTCCAAGCACGGCGCCGAGTGAAGCCAGACTGGCCAGGAGCAACAGAAGAATTCCAGCGCTTGAACCTTTCATGATAGGGATATCATGCTCTGAGTTGAAAAGTGTTTTCCTCATATAACAAGCCCGTTAACCGGCATTTCGCTTGGGTTTCCGCGTTGTTGGCGCTGGCATCTGGCTCTGCGTTTCGTCGTAAAGGTCTTTCAGTTGCTTGACCGTCTCAGGATGCTGCTTCGCCAAATCATGCTGCTCGGCCGGATCGGCCTCCAGGTCGAACAGCGACATCTCCTTGGTTTCATCGCCCGTCAGCACGCCGGGGTATTGGCTGGGGTGGGCTTGTTCGTAAGGCGCCAGGATCGTCACGCCATCCGGCGCGCGAGGATCAGTCCACGGCTCCTCGCGCTGCATTGTCCTTGGTTTGCCGGGAGGCAGAACGTGCAGTTTCCATTTCCCGCTGCGCACCGTGTTCAAGCGCGGGCCTTGCAGGCTGAACAAGGCTTGGTGCGGGCTTTTGGAGTTGGAAGTGAACAGGGCGAAAAGATCTTTGCCGTCAATGACGCGATCCTTGGGGACCGGAAGGCCGGCCACCGTCAGCGAGGTGACGAACAGGTCGATGAGGGCCGCCGGTTCATGGCTGATGTGTCCTGCCGGAATCTTTCCCGGCCAGCGCGCAATCAGAGGCACGCGAATGCCGCCTTCCCAGGTGTTGCCCTTCATGCCGCGCAAGCCGCCCGTGCTCCCGCCGTACCACGGACCATTGTCACTGCTGAAGAAAACCAGCGTCTGGTCGTCCAGCCCCAGTTCTTTGACCTTGGCCAGAATCTGCCCGACGCTCCAATCGAGTTCCGCCACGGCGTTGCCGTAGAGTCCGGCCCCGCTCTTCTTATAGAAAGCTTCGGAAGCCGCCAGCGGCTTGTGCGGCATCACACCCGGCACATACAAAAAGAAAGGCTTTCCCTTGTTGCGCTCCAGAAAAGAGAGGGCGCGCTCCGTGTAGCGTTTGGTGAGGGTCGCCTGCACCACGGGATACTCGACCACCTTCTCACCATCGAGCAGTTGGACCGGGCGCATGTCATTGCTGTAAAGGATGCCCAGATACTCGTCAAAGCCATGGCGCGTCGGGTAAAACTCCGGTTTGTGACCGAGATGCCATTTGCCGATGGCGCAAGTGCGATAGCCGGCGCTCTGGAAAGCTTCGCCCAGAGTGATTTCTGACGCAGGAATGCCGATGTCATTGATGCCCGCGTCCGGCGCCGGATTGCCCGTCACGCCGCTGCGAAACTGGTAGCGGCCCGTCAGCAAGGCGGCCCGCGAGGGCGCGCAGTAAGGGCAGGTGCTGTAAAAGTTGGTCAAGCGCGCCCCTTCCCTGGCCAGACGATCCAGGTTCGGAGTCTTAAAAGCAGGATGGCCATAACAGCCCAGATCACCCCAGCCCAGGTCATCGGCGAAAAGGATGATGACATTGGGCCGGCCCGGCGTTGCTTGGGCGGCGAATGATGACGGGACCGCGGCCATAAGGACGGCCATCACCAGTAAAGTGATGTAACGCAAGAATGACAATTTCAGTTTCATTTTTCGGCTGGTTTTGCTTTGGCGCTGGATTGAATGAAAAAGAGGGAGCGCCTGGCTGCACGACGCACCTTGCTGTCCGGATCATTGCTGCTCAAGCACGACAGCAAGGGAAGAGCGGGCAGCGCCTTTTGGGGGAAACAACGGATCATCCAGGCCGCCTTTTGGCGCACTTCAGGATCGCTATCCCGCAGGCGAGCCATGAGGAACGACACGGCTTCGTCCGGATTAATTTCGCGGAGCGCAACGAGGGCCTTGGACCGGACATCGTTGTCCGGATCATCCAGAGCTTTCAGCAACGCTGGAACAGCGGCGCTTGCTTGTTGTCCAAAGTGCCTGAGAGCTTCGGCAGTCAAGCTGCGAACAACCGAGTTGGTGTCTTCGAGCTTGGCTGCGAGAACGGTCACAACTTGTGGGTCGATTTGTCTAAGGGCCAGCGCAGCATCGAATCGGACGGAACTGTTAGTATCATAGAGGGCCTGACTTAGGGCCGGAACAGCTTCTTTGGCTTGGCTGCCGAAAATGGCAAGCGATAACATGGCCTCCCGGCGTACATCTGAATCCGCATCATTGAGAGTCTCAAGCAACGCGGGAATGACCAGGTCCGGCTCATTCGTTCGACGCAAAGACTCCGCTGCTGCATGGCGCACGCGGGCATCTGCATCTTTCAAGCTCTTGACCAGCGCGAGCGTAACCGCCGTCTCGGCTGAACGAATTTGTCCCAGGCCGAAAGCAGCGGTGCGCCGAACGATCCGGTTCTCGTTGGTCAGCGCCCGGACCAAAGGCAGAACCGCGTCCGGCCCAATGGACATTAGCGCCCGCGCAGCGTAAGTGGCTGTTTCAGGGTGTTTCAGAAGATCGGTCAAGGCCGGTATGGCCGCTTTGGCCTCCGGTCCCAGCACATGAAAAGCAAGCATGGCTCTCACATGCAAATCCTGCGCGGACGGCCAATCTACCCGGATCAATGGGTGCATCTTGGCGAGACTCGCCAGTGTTAGTTTCTTCAGGAAAGAGTCTTTCGCCGCCAGTAGTTTCAGGAGCGTAGGTAACGAGTTCGTTCCAATCTGACGAACAGCTTCTTCAGCGTCGTGACGGTATTTTGCAGGATAAAGGCCCATGTCCCTTAACCAGGCGCTCAACCGTCTGCCTTGATAGACCGGTTCACGCGGGCGCAGCGCATAAAACGTGAACGCGAGAATAACACCGGCAAGTAGCACGAACAGGACGGTCCGATAGCGCTGGTTCACGGTATCGAATAATGGTCAATCCGGGGGCGGGAACGAGGAAAATTTGTCAAAAAGATGAGGTCAGAAAAATCTTTTTGACCCCATTTTTCTGACTGTCCGGTAGGAATTACGCAGAGGGGAGAACGCGTTGCATCGGTTGCCGGGAAAGCTGGGAAAGTATCCCGTTCATGAAAAACGCAGCCAAACCGGAACCCACCATCAGAACCAAGCCGGCGAGGAGATTGAACGTGATACCCTGAACCTCTCCAGAGAGCTGCAAACCAGCCCAGGCCAAGAGCAAGACAAAGCCGGTCAATCCAACCGTGGCGGCAGCAAAGTAACCAGCCAGGCTCTTGCAGGGGTGATACAGCAAAACGAGAGCCACAAAGAACAGGAGGAGGGACCGGGCGACGGGAAATTTGCTGGTCAGTGCCAAAGCCTCCAGCACGGTCTGGCGCGACGGCGCTGTCAGGATGGTTTTGCCGCCCTCGCGCCGGAAATTCTTCTCCGGCTTCGGCCCCATCAATTCCTCTTTATCGACGGCGACCCAGACATGATTGATATTGCCGACCAGCTTCGCGGTTTTGAATCCGCGCGATCGGAGGATGCTCGCCGCCAGCACGGCGCGGCCATCGCAATCCTCCTTTTTCCTGGCCAGCACTTCCTCGGCGGCGGGCCAGTAATCGACATTGCCCCAGTTGTGCCAATCGTACTGATACTTTATTCTTTGATAGACGTAGCGTTCGACCGTCTTGAACTCCTGCCGCGGCGTCGCATTGGCGGGCAACTGCTGATCCACTTCCTGGTTGATTTCAGCCAGAGCGGGCAGGTCCGGTTGAATCAAGGCGTCAGGGTTCCGCAGGTGTTGAATCTGTTTCAACAGCAGGACCGGGTTCGGGAACAGGATGGCAAAGAGGACCAAGCTGAAAATGGCCGCTTTGATGACCGATCGCCACAGAAGAGGAACTCGAGCCAGTTTAGTCCACATACCTTCAACGCGCGCCGCACCGTGAGCCGGACTTTATTTGGGCAAGTTGTCAACGAACTGGTCTTCGTCTTTCAACTCTTTCTTCAAGCGGTAGAGGTCGCCTTTCAGCTTTTGGACGGTCTCAGCATAAGCGGGGTCCGCATAGACGCTTTTCATTTCGCGCGGATCCTTCTCCAGGTCGAAGAGCTCCCACTCATTGATTTTATTGAAGAAAACCAGTTTGTAGCGCTCGGTGCGCAGGCCGTAGTGAGGCTGAACGCGATGGTCCTGGGGATAATGATAGTAGCGATAGTACATCGAGATGCGCCAGTCCTTGGGCGCTTCGCCGCGCAACAGCGCCGCGAAGCTGCGCCCTTGCATGTCGGCCGGAATGGCGGCACCCGCAGCTTCAAGCAATGTCGGGGCAAAATCGACGTTCAGGATCATCTTGTCGTTGACGCTGCCGGGTTTGATGCGGCCGGGATACCGAATAAGGAACGGCATGCGGAGCGATTCCTCATACATGAACCGTTTGTCGAACCAGTTGTGGTCGCCCAGGAAAAAGCCCTGGTCCGACGTGTAAATGACGATGGTGTTTTTGGCCAAACCGGTTTGCTCCAGGTAATCCAGCAGGCGGCCCACGTTGTCATCCACCGAGGCAATGCACCGCAAGTAATCTTTGATGTAACGCTGGTACTTCCATTTCTTGAGGGCTGGGCCGGAGAGATCGGCGGGCGGGTCTTGCTTCAGATCGCCTCTGGTTAAGTCACGGTCGATGCGCATGGTTGCCTCGGTCGCGGCGCTGGAGCGATTCTTGTAGTCATCGTCGAAAGTCGCCGGTTCTGGAATATCCACGTCCTCGTAGAGGCTGGCGTGTTTGGCGTCCGGTTGCCAGGGGCGGTGCGGCGCCTTGTGATGGCTCATAAGAAAGAACGGTTTGTCCTTGGGGCGGCGCTCCAGAAACTGAATCGAAAAATCGGTGATCAGGTCCGTGGCGTAACCGCGGTGCTTATTCGTTTGGCCCATCTCAATGAAGGCCGGGTTGTGGTAAAGACCTTGTCCCGGCAGGATGTTCCAGTAATCAAACCCGGTGGGATCACTGAACAAATGCCATTTGCCGATCATGCCGGTGTGATAACCGGCCGACTGAAGGTATTTGGCCAGGGTAGGCTGGTTGCCGTCAAAACGGTTGAAAACGGGCACGCCATTGAGGTGGCTGTACTTCCCCGTTAAAATGGCGGCCCGGCTGGGTGTGCAAATCGAATTGACCACAAAGCAATGCGTGAAACGCATGCCTTCCTTGGCTAACCGGTCGAGTTGGGGCGTTTGATTGATTTTGCTGCCATAACAACTGAGCGCATGCGCCGCGTGATCATCGGCCATGATATAAAGAATATTTGGATGCTGCGTTGCCGGAGCGTCCGCCGCCGGGGCGAGCAGAGCTGCTCCAACGCTGAAGAGAAGAGCCAAGATGAATTTGCGCGTGGTCATGGGCATCATTATGCAGCCAATCCAGGGCGGGAGAAAACAGAAATTTGACTGGGGTAGATCAAGCGAAGCGTGGCGCCGAGGCTCTCCCTGCGCGGCATCTGGCCGCCGCGTGATCCGGCTTGTCTGCCATTTCGTTCCCGCATAAAGTCGCCGCGTGAACGAAAATCCGCTCGAACCGGCCAGAAACGAACCGCTGCCAGAACGGCTCCCACCGGCCCCGCCCCGCCATATTCCCTCCAATGATCGCATCCCGAAGGAGAAGCGCGAGCGCTTCAACGAAGTGGCCGCGTTGTTGGAACAATTTGGCCAGACCCACCTCGATCCGGAATTGACGGGATTCACTTTGGAACTGTGGCGGCGGCTTTGTCGGCGACAAACGATTGATTGCCGGCGCGGCAAACCTCGAATCTGGGCCGCCTCGATTGTCCACGTCATCGCCCGGATGAACTTTCTTTTCGACCGCAGCCAGCCCGTGCACCTGACGTTTGATGCCATCAGCGGCTGGTTTCAAGCCAACAAAACCACTGTGGGCAGCAAGGCCTCGGAGGTCGAACGCGCGCTGCGCTTGCGGCAGCATTCGGAGCCAGGCCTTTGCCGGAGCGAGTTCATCGACAAGCTCACGACGGTTCAGCTTCCAAACGGGATACTCGTCTCCTTGGAGATGGCAAAACAAATGGGCCTGGTGCCGCCCGAGGCCATGCCCGGATGACAGGATAAGCGTTCCGGCATTCGACATTCGTCATTCGGATTTCGTCATTCCCTGCTCCCTTGGCGCCTGGGAATCTCTGTCCGCCGACGTCATTTCAGCCTTGAGGCGCGGCCTCGATGCCGCAGTTCGGCATTCGTCATTCGACATTCGCCATTCCAAGTTCGCGCCTGCCGCGCAACGCGGGCACGAGACGTAGTTTTCAATATGGTAGCAGCCGACGTGAGGAGGCTCTGACTTTCATTGGTCATTCGCCATTCGAAATTCGTCATTTGATCAGAGCTTCGCTACCTGTCTGCCGTGCCGGCACAGGCAGGCCTCGGTTGCTACAGGGTTTGAGACTGTTTCATCGGCAATGGCTTTGGCTGTGGGGCAACACGCTGGTGTCGAGGAAGAACGTCACGCGCCCTGTTCTTCTCGCGCGGAATCAGGTCGGAAAGCGTCGTGGCCACAGGGCGGGAGTCTGCCACAGGGCCGGGCGGCTCCGAGAAGGAAGGGCTTTGTCGCCAACCCACGATTGACGGGCAGAATCAAAACGCTCACCATCCGGTCATGCTGCCGCGTGCTGTCATGGACACCAACGTCCTCTACGCCGGGCTCCGTTCCCGGCGCGGCGCTTCGTTTCAGATTCTCGACGCCCTTTGGCAGCGCAAATGGACCCTGGTTCTCAGCAACACCGTGCTGACGGAATACGAGGAAATCCTCAAGCGCGAGTCCCTCACACTCGGCCTGACGTTCGGGCACATTCACAAGACACTCGACGCGCTTTGCGCCCTGGCTGAACGGCACCACCTCTCTGGAGGATGGCTTCCCGTTTTGAGCGATCCGGACGACGAACCCCTTGTACATCTCAGCGTCGAGGGCAGAGCGGACCACCTCATCAGCCACAATATCCGGCATCTGGAACCCGCGCGAAAGCTGGGCGTGAACCTCCTTGAACCCAAAGAATTCTTGGCGATAATACGGGCATGACGACGATTGAGGCCAAAGTGCCAGACTACCTCGCTGCGTTGGCGGCAGAGGCGGCGGCGAAAGAGAAGACGACGCTCGACCAAATCATCGCGCTCGCCCTCTCCGCGCAATTGAGCGCCTGGAAGGTGCGCGACGACATGGAAACGCGCGCCCAGCGTGGCCGTCCGGAAGACTTGCGGGACATCCTCGCCCAGGTTCCCGATGTGCCGCCGGTGCCGGGCGACGAACGGTGAAGCGCGCCGCCGCTGTGCGCAACGCTGGTGTTGTGCGCGAGTGATCCCTTGGCGCCCGGAAGTTCCTGTCCGCCGACGGAATTCCAGCCCTGCGGCGCACAGCCGATGCCGCAGCTCGGCATTCGCCATTTCAGGTCCGCTCCTGCCGCCCAGCGCGCAGAGAACACCCTTTTCAATACCGTAGCAGCCGACGTAAGGAGGGTCTGACTTCATTGGTCATTCGCCATTTGAAATTCGTCATTTGATCAGAGCTTCGCTACCTGTCTGCCGTGCCGGCACAGGCAGGCCTCGGTTGCTACAGGGTTTGAGACTGTTTCATCGGCAATGGCTTTGGCTGTGGGGCAACACGCTGGTGTCGAGGAAGAGCGTCATGCGTCCTGCTCTCGTCGCGCGGAATCAAGTTGTCAAGCGTTCTGGCCACGGACAGGGCAGAGACTCAAAACGGATTCAATGCGGCAACGGTTTTCCCAGCAGGAAATCACCCCAGAACATCATCCGCACGCCGGCGATGGAATCATCTGCGCGGTCCCGCGAACAGAGCACCAACGGCTGAAAATCCGGGTAGCGCCGGCAGAACTCGAGCAACCCACCCAAGTCGTGCGCGGCGAAATGGCCGGTCTTCACCTCGACCGCCCATTGGCCCCAACTCCCCACCAGCACGCCATCCACCTCCAGCGGTTCCTCGCGCCAGTAATAGACCTCCTGCCCCCGGTTCCAAGCGTGAGCCAGGCAGGCGTTTTCCACCCAGGCGCCCCAGCGCGGATGGGTTGCCGACACGTCCTGCAGTGCGGCCATCAGACCATTGTTCAGCACTACGATTTTCGGCGGCGCGGCGCGGCGGCGGATCATGCGGGGCGAGTATTTCTGCAGCCCGGCGATGAGATAAGCCTGCTCGATCACTTCCAGGTAATGCGCGACCGTTTCCATGGCGCCGGCGGTGTGCAGTTCGCCGACCAGCTTCTGCAATGAAATGATTTCCGCCGGATGGTCCAGGCATACCAGGAAGAGCTGGCGCAGCAAGGCTGGTTTGCGCACCGGCTCCATCATCAGAATGTCCCGGCCAATGGCGGGTTCAATGATGCTGTCCCGCAGGTAGGCCCGCCATCGCGCTGCCTCCTCGCGCAGTGGAAACGCGCCGGGATAACTCCCCCGCCGCACCAGGTAATCAAGGGCCTCATCGTCCGCCAGCCCAAAGGCCGCCTGCAAATCCGCCGCCGACCAGTGCAGCAGCCGCAGTCTCTCAAAACGCCCCGCCATCGTCTCCTTCAGCCCGCGTCTCACGAGCAGGGCCGACGATCCCGATAACGCTACGTTGACCGGCCACTTCTCGTGCTGAAGCTGGTCGGCTTTGGTCTTCACGAGGCGGTCCCATTTGCCGAGATACTGGATTTCGTCCAACAACACCACCGTCGGACCGTGCTTGAGACGCGATTGGATATCGCGCCAGATGGCCTCCCACCAGCCTGGCATGGCGGCCTCCGGCGTATCCACGGCGTGATAGACCGCGTTGGGCAGCGCGCGGGTCAGTTCCAGCAACAGCGTGGTTTTGCCCACCTGGCGCGGGCCGGTCAGCACCTGCACGCGGCCTGAAGGCGGCTCGGCCAGTCGCCGCTTGAGTTCGACTGCGACCGCTTGCCGGGAATGGAGCAAAGCATCTTCAGACATGATCGAATAATTATTCGACTACGATTGACAGTCAAGATTTCCGTGCCGGCGCAGTGGCGCATTTCCACTTCGCCGGCTTCTCCTTGAACCAACTGGCTGCGCCGCAACGCGGCTCCAGGGTGGTTTTCCCGCCTTGGCCTCAGTTCGCCATTCGCCATTCGGATTTCGTCATTCCCTGCTCCCTTGGCGCCTGGGAATCGCTGTCCGCCGACGTGACTCCACTCCTGCGGCGCGGCCTCGATGCCACAGTTCGGCATTCGCCATTCGGAATTCGTTATTTCAAGTCCGCGCCTGCCGCCCAGCGCGCGCACAAAACGCCGCACAAGAACGTGGCACTCAATCCAATTCGGTTCATCGGCAATGGCTTTGTCTATGGGGCAACACACTCGTGTCGAGGAAGAACGTCACGCGCCCTGTTCTCGGTGCGCGGAATCAGGCCGGAAAGCGTCGTGGCAACAGGGCGGGGGTTCTACTCTGGAGTCGCCTGGCGCGGAGAAATGAACCGTTCTGCCAGCGGTAGCACGGATCGCCGATCAGTGCGGACCACCTCGGTAGCGGGGGTCTTTGCAGTTGTTGGACTCACTGAATTCAGGCGGCACAAGCTCTTTGCCCCAAATCTTCTTGCCCGCCCGCTTCGGATGCGCCCGGAAGTGCCGGTTGCGCTCCTTAAAGTGGCGGTCGATTGCCGCTTTGCAGGCGTCCACTGATGGGTAATCGCTGTTATGAATGATCGCCTTCGCCATGCCGCTGAACACCGATTCAATCACATTCAGGAACTGGGCACAGGAAGGCAATGGGGCGAGCTTGACCAGCGGGACTTTGTGCTCGGCCCGATACTCGGCTGAGTTGATTTCCTCGACCCGTTTGTAGAGCTTCTTCGAGGCATGCCCGGAAGCGGCGTCCCAGGAAAAATAGATGCAGGATTGATCGGAATACTTCTGCAGCAAGATCTCCAGCAGCTTGAGCATCTCGTCCGTGTTCTTCCGATCTGAGTAGAAGTGCGTCACCTGGTTTTCCGATAACTCCAGGGCAGCGGTCAAAATCAGGCTCCCCTTGCTCTTTTGGTACTGAGGCACGGTTCTTATTTCCCCTGGTTTCATGAGACTTCGCCCTCCCTGAATCTTCACGGCAAACGGCCCATATTCATCAACCGAGAAGAACTTCTCGTTGGGCTTCAAGTTGCGCAGAATGTTGGTTATTTCCTGAAGTTTGGTCCGGTATTCGGGATCGTTGCTGGTTAACACCTTCTTGGCTTTGTGGACTCGATAGCCTGCTCCACGGATGATTTGTCGAATGTTGGAGGGCGCAATTCTCACCCCCTGGATAGCCAGAACCTCCTTCAAGTCCAGCATCCGCCAAGTTGTCCGATTGAAGCCATACTCATGCGGTGGCGCATGCAGAATCTTGAACAGCGCGTCCTTGTATTGAGGGTCGTCGGCTTTCTTGACGTCCTTTCTTCTCAAATCGAAAAGGTGCGGCAACCCTTCTTGACGGAACCGCTTTAGATATTCACGCACCGTTGGTTTGCTGAGGAACAGAAAGCGGGAGATTGCGCTCAAGGAGATGCCTTTCAGATCAGCAGCCACCGCCAAGGCGCGGTTGCGAAGAGCCAACCGATCTTTGCGAACCTTTTCCACCAGTGATTCGGCGTCCGCCGATCCGATTCCTGTTCCGACCTCTGCCACCAGATCATTAGCCCCGATATCTCCCTGCAGGAGTCGTAGCATCCAGCAATGGTCTGCACTCGGGGATGAACGATGAGTCCGAGGCGTGGCGTTCTCTCCAGGACTCGTCACCTGCAACTGCGTGGCATACGTCCCATCCAATTGGAGTAACTGGCCGGTCTGGTGTTGCCAGGCATTGAACGCATCCATCTGTGGACCTTCCGTTGCCCGCCAATCCCGCACTCGCCGGTAAAAAGTGCGTATGTTGCTTTCCGCTAGTCCGCTGTCCGGACGGGCCAGTAGATGCTCAAAAAGAGTTTTGGCTTCCAGCTCGGGAGTCTCGCGGAGCATCTCCACCACCTCCTCCCAAATCTTTGCCAGAGGATCCGGGCGCGTGCGCCAAGTGCGTGGCGCTTGTGTCGGCGGTTGGGCCGCCTTGATATACTTACGGGCCGTCTGAGGGTGAATATCTGCCTTCATTGCACTGACGACAATCTCGCCTGTCTTTTCGTATCCGCTATTGAGCCGTTGATACTGTTTATTGGTGATCATCTCGCAGCCGTCTGGATCGTCTCTGGTCCCCCGGCTGGTTACCAGTGGACCCGCAAGGTGCAAACGAACGCCGTCAGTGGCCTTCTCCAAGGAGCAGTATGAGTGGTTACGCGACGCCGTCGCCAATCGGCGTCATGTGCAGCGGACGCTCAAGGAAATGCAACGCGTATCCCGCCAAGTGCTCTTTGCCACCGTGTCGCACTCTGACTGCGTAAGTGGCTGGGCAAAAATGTTATAGAGATTATTTGATGGCCGCCCGTGTCTGACCCTCGCGCCTCAACTGATGATCAGGGGCCCAATCGGCACAGATGCCGACATACTCCTGCCCCGACTTGTCAGACTCAACTTGCCGATAAGTCCAAGATGAGGCGCGGATTTCATTTTCTTTCTCGAACTACTGAGGCCGTTTATCTCCTTTTCCGTTTTCCCTCGTATGCCACAGGCTTCTCCATCAACACCAGTTCTCGCTGCTGCCGGTTCACCTCGACGGATACATCGTCAACATGCAATTTGCTCCAGAGCGTGGAGATTTCTTCCGCCGGCAGTTCGTCCACGAAGCGGAATGCGGATGCGGCCAGATAGGTGCGGTCTTTCTCGAAAGCCAGCCAGCGCCGGTCGAGTTTCTCCGCCGCGCTGCCGGTGGTGTTGGAGCCGGCGAAGATGTCGAGCACGGTGTCACCGGGATCGGTGAGGAATTCGATGAAGAACGTGGGCAACTTCTCCGGGAACCGCGCCGGATGCGGCTTCACGCCCACGGTGGCGCAGTGGCGCTGATAGGCTGAGTTGCTCTCGGTGTTCGGGATTTGCAGGAGGTTCGACGGGATGGCGCCGCCATTGTCGCTGGCGAATCGTCCGCTGATGTCGTGGCCCGACGGGCGCAGTTTCGGGCGGTAGAAGCTCTCGGGGTTTTCCAGCAGTTTCTTCATCCGCTCGGAGTAGGGCGCAAGCACGCGGCGGACATCGGCCTTCGGGAAATCGGCTTTTGCGAACCACCAGACGGTGTTCACGGAGTCTTTCGCGCGGATTTTGCGCTTGTTCACCCACTCGATGGGCGACGGGAGTTTGGCGGGATTGTGCCAGAAGAATTCTTCGGCGAGCCGGAAGCCGTGTTCGTCGCAGAGGCGGAGCATGACGCGGAAGTTGTAGAGCGAGCGCACGGGGCGGCCGCTCTGGTAGGCACCGCCGAGGTCGAGCACGAAACTGCCGGTGGGCTTGAGCACGCGCTTGACGGGTTCGGCGAACTGAAGCAGCCAGTCCACGTGGGCGTCTTCGGTCTCGTTGCCGTATTCCTTCTGGCGCTGGAGCGCGAAGGGCGGTGAGGTGATGACGAGGTCCACGGAGTCGGCGGACAGGCGCGGCAGGAGGTCGAGCGAGTCGCCGACGTAGGCTTGGCCCAACTGGGTCGTGTAAAGCGGATTGGGCAGCACGGCAGGCATGTCAGTATTCCTCCAGGTGGTAAACCCAGCTCGCCAGGATCTTCCAGAGGACGGTGACGGCGAAATAGACCTCCGGGTCGCGGCGACGCAGTTGCTCAATCTGGCCGATGCACGCTTGCTGGTCCTGCGTGCCGAGAATGTAGGCAACCCAGCGGCGGGCGTCGTCGTCCACGAGCAGAGGGAGAAGCTCGTCAACCTTGACGCGGCCTGAGCGGCCGACAGCCCAGGCGATGCCAGCGCGCTGATCGTCTTGAGCGGTGGGGAGCTTGGCGGCGACGCCGGCGTCGGTGGTGGCGGCAATCTTGCGCAAGGCTCTGGCAGCTTCGATGCGAATCGGCTCAGCAAGTTCGAGAAAGACCTCAATCAGCGCGTCCACGCTGGACGGCTGTTGCAGCTCGCCCATTGCCCATGCGGCTCCGGCGCGAATCTCAGGGTGCTGCGCCGGGTCGAGCAGGACCGTCGTGAGCACCTTGCGGGAGTCGTCGATCGGGATTTCGCCGAGAATGATGACGGCTTCCAAGCGATGCTCCAGGTATTGGCCTTGCAGGGTTTGCTTGATGAAGGCCATGCCGGCAGCGTCGCCGGCCCGTGCGAGTCCGGCGGCAGCTTCAAGGCGGACGTAGATGTGCTCGCGGTCGTCGGCCATCCTCTGCGTGAGGCCGGCGGAGGCGGCGGAGTCGTGGAGATGGGACAAGGCTTTGGCTGCGGTGTAGCGATCGGCGACCGCTGGGGAGACGAGCGCTTCGAGAAAGCTTGAATGCGCGGCTGCGCCGGAACACGGCAAAGCAGAAGTGACGGGGACGACTGACGCGATGATTTGCCCGGCGCGGATTCTGTCGCCTACCTTGACCAGCGGTTGGAGGACGATGTTCTTCTTGCTCAACGCGAGGGAAATGGTCCGCTGGTCGGATTCACGTCTGAACTGGAGCCGCTCGGCTGTGAGGGCACTGACGACACCGTCGCTGCTGGCCACCGCACTGGGCCAGGTGACGCGCAACTCGAAGCCCTCGCCGGCACCTTTGGGCTTCTCAGTGACGACTTGGTTTTCGGTGAACGCTTTTCGCAGCGCCGCGGCGGCGACGAACTGAATCAGCGGCTTCGCTTTCCAGTCGGTCGGGCCTTCGCCGGTCTTGGTGCAGATCGAAAGCGCGACGACGTCGCGATCATCCAGCCCCTTGTCCCAACCGCGTTCCGGGTCGGAGAGCGAGTGGGACATGCTGATTTCAAGTTGAGTTTTCGCGCGGGCTTCAACACGAGTGCCGCAGTTGAGACAGAGAATGTCGGGCACGCGAAGCCGTTTAATCTTGATGCTTTTCCAAATCTTGTAGCCCATCGAGCCGCGCTCCAATTCGATGGGCTTGTGGCCTTGGCGCTGAAGGTCGTCGAAAACGGCACGGGCGCCGATGGCACCGATGGCGAGTTTCTCAAGGAAGCTCTCGTCAGTTTTGAATGAACGGCGACCAGGCATGCTTCTTGGCAATTATAGGTTCACTCTGCCCCTTCGTCAGGCCGAATCGAAGAGTTGGCCGGAAAGCGCGACCATGCAGTCCACGGGGTCGGCTTCGATGATGGCTTTGCGTATCTCGCCTTCGCCGGACAAGACAAAGTGCGAATCTCGAATCCCGAATGGAGAACGTGGTCGGCATTCAGTTCGGAGTTTGCACTTCGCAATACGCCTTTCGCGGCGCTTGGCCTTGCCGCGAAATTTGTCGGCAGCGGTCCAGAGCGTGGCTTCGAAGCCGAGGGCGGAGCCGTTGGCATTGCCGTTCTTCGGCTTGGATTTCTGGCGCGTTTCCATGGTTATTCGCCCCTTGGTTTACGCTCGCAGGCCCAGGGGTGCAACCGAAAAGAGGGCGCTCGGATTCCTTTCCGTTTCCAGCAGCATTTTCTTGCATCACGAGAATGGCCTGGTTGCCGGGCGGGCGCGGTTGTCCGGTGTGCAGACCAAACTGGAGTTCCTCGGCTCCTCGGGAAACTTCTGCACTTCTGCTCCCAGGCCGGCTTGAGTTGGCAGGCAACTTGCCGGGCGTAATCACTCAGTCACGGCGGGTAAATGAATTCCTTTCGGAGAGGAGCGCCGGTTTTCAACCGGCTTGGCGACGGCGAGAACTGATAAGCCGGCTGGAAGCCAGCGCTCCGCCCGCCGTGACTGACCCATTACGGCCAGGCACGATTTTCCATCGACCTGGCTTCGCAAATTCCGCTAACGTCACGCCGTGGCGAGTCCTTTGCTGATACTGGATGCGGTGGAAAAATCGTTTGCCGGGGTGCATGCTCTCAAGCCGGTTCGCTTCGAGCTTTCCGCCGGCGAAGTGCTGGGGTTGATTGGCGAGAACGGCGCCGGCAAATCGACACTCATCAAACTGTTGAGTGGGGTGCATGCACCGGACGCCGGCGCCATGTACTGGCTGGGGAGCGCGGTGAAGTTTGCCACGCCGCATGACGCGCTGGCGGCGGGGATCGCCACCATCCACCAGGAACTGGCCTGCTTTGGATGCCTGTCGGTAGCCGAAAACCTTCTCCTGGGCGAACCGTGGCCCCGGTCGCGCTGGGGCGGCGTGGATTGGCCGCAATTGCACGCCGAAGCTCGAGAAACATTGGCTCGCTTTGATCTCAACATCCCCACCGGCCGGTTTTTCAATGAACTGAGCTCGGCCCAAAAGCAGGAGGTGGCCATCGCCCGCGCTTTGTCCCAGAAAGCGCGTCTGTTGATTCTGGATGAACCGACTGCCAGCCTGAGCGAGCCCGAAGTCGAGCGGCTTTTTGCCCATTTGAACCGCTTGCGCCAAGCCGGCGTGGCGATTATTTACGTTTCACATCGGCTCGATGAAATTCTCAAACTCACGGATCGCGTCGCCGTTTTGCGCGATGGCGAATTGGTGGCGACGTATCCGACGGCCGCGACGGATGTCAACCGCATGGTGCGGGACATGGTCGGCCGCCCCCTTGATCAGGTTTATCCCCACACGCGCTCAAGCCAGCCTGGCCCAATTCTGCTGGAGCTGCGCGCGGTGAGCCGGGCAGCGATGTTTCATGACCTTTCTTTTAGCGTGCGTGCGGGTGAGATCGTCGGCTTGGCGGGCTTGGTCGGAGCCGGGCGTTCGGAATTGGCTCGGGTCATTTACGGTTTGTTCCCGATTGACCGTGGCGAAATCCGTTTTTGCGGAAATCCCTGGGAGGCGCGCGATCCGCACCAAGCGGTCAAAGCCGGCCTTGTGTATGTTCCGGAAGAGCGCAAACGGCAGGGGTTGGTTTTGGAGCATTCGGTGGGCGAATCGATCAGCATCGGCTACTCGGACTTGCTGACAAGCTGGGGATTGATTCGGCGCGATGCGGACCAGGGCCGCCGGCAATCGGCGCTGGAACGGTACGGCATTCGAGCCACGAACGCCGAGCAGACGGTGGGCACGCTCAGCGGTGGCAACCAGCAGAAAACGTTGCTGGCGCGCTGGCTGGACCGTGATCCCAAAGTGATCATCCTTGACGAACCCACCCGCGGAGTCGATGTGGGCGCCAAAGCCGAGATTCATGGCATGATTGACCGGCTGGCCGGCGCCGGCAAAGCCGTGCTGCTCATCTCCAGCGACTTGCCGGAGGTATTGGGCATGTGCGATCGCGTCTTGGTGATGCACGACGGCACAATTTCAACCGAACTGAGCGGAACGGCGATGACCCAGGAAAACGTGATCCTGGCGGCATCCGGTCTGTATCACGATCACACCGAAGGAGCCGTCCACTTATGATGCACGGCCGTCTGACCCGATCCACGCTGCGGCGGATTCTGTTTTTGCTGGGCGGCAATGTGTTGTTGCTGGCCATCATTGGCGTCCTGCTGAAAGAGGGAAGTTCGTTCGGTGACGTGCTCCGGCGCTGCGGCTCTGATATCGCGCCGATCATTCTGGCCGGCCTGGGCATGACCGCGATCATTTTCACCGGCGCGATCGACCTTTCCATTGCTTCAATCATTGCCGTGGCGGGGACGGTGTTTGGCATTCTCGTGCAGCGCGGGGCCAGTCCGGTGTTCTGTTATGCGGGTTGCGTGCTGACGGCTTGGGGGCTGTCCATGCTGAACGGATGGGCCGTGCGGGCCTGGAGAATCCCGGCCATTATCATCACGCTGGCCGGCTTGCCGCTTTACCGGGGCATCGCTTTGATGGTGGCGGACGTTTGCGTCCCAGGATTCAGCGGCAATATCTCGGTGCAAGATGAGGCTTACCATCTCCCGGGCAAGGCGTACGCGGGCTGGATACTTTGCCTGGCATTGATTGGCGCCCTGGTTTGGGAATGGTTCGCCAAAACACCGCGGCGTTGGCTGGCGCTGGGCAGCTCGGAGGAAGCGTGCCGGCTGATGGGCTTGCGCCCGGACCGGATTCTGCAAAGCGCGTTCTGCGCCGGCGGAATTTTTCTTGGTTTGGCAGCTTTGATCTACATCACTCGTGTGCAGGCCATCGAACCGGCGCGCATCGGCTTGGGCTTTGAGTTGCAGGTCATTGGCGCGGTGGTCCTCGGCGGGACGAATATTTTCGGCGGCGAAGGCAGCTTTGTCGGGACGGTTTTGGGCGCGCTTTTTCTTTACTTCACATCCCAGGTGCTGATTTACGCGGAGGCGAGTCCCTACTTTCAGGACGCAATCACCGGCGCCATCATCATTGGCGTTATTGGCATGGACTGCGCGCTGCATCGCCGGCGCAAACTGATGGAGGAACTGGCGTGAAACGATGGCTGTTGCCTGCGTTGTTGTTGGCTGAGGTCGTTTTGTTCACCGCGATTGGAGGGCCGGCATTCCACTCGGTGGCCGATGTCGTCCAATACTTCAGAAGCTACTTCGGCGATTTGCTGGCCCAATCCGCACCCGTGCTCTTGCTCGGTTTTGGCATGACGCTGGTGTTGATGACGGCGGGGATAGATCTCTCGGTCGGTTCCATGGTGGCGCTGGTGGCGTGCGTGATGGCGTCGCGGCCGGCCGGGCCGGAATTCTGGTGGACAGCGGTGCCGCTCGGCCTGGCGTTGGGCGCGGCCCTGGGTTTCACGAATGGCGCTTTAATTGCGTTCCTCGACATTCCACCGATCATTGCGACGCTGGGAACGATGATTTTTTACCGGGGGCTTTGCTTTGTGGTAATGGGCGATTTGGAAAAAGCTCCTTTTGTGGAGGTGCCGGGCTATGAGTGGTGGGGGCAATTCTGGGGCGCGATGTTGCTGGTGGCGGTGGTCTTCTGGGCCGGCGGCGGGTATTTCCGACGCTCGCGCTGGCGCCAGGAAAATCTCATGCTGGGGGGTAACCGCGTCGCCGCTCGTTACGCGGGCATTCCGCCGGAACGCCGGATTTGCCAGGTCTATACGCTGATGGGGCTGCTGGCGTTTCTGGCGGCGCTGACGTTTACGGCGCGCAACAGCTCGGTCAGCGCCAGCTCGCTGACCGGGCTGGAGCTGCACGTGATCGTCGCTGTTGTGCTCGGCGGCACCCGCGTGCAAGGCGGGGCCGGCACGCTGGTGGGCACCTTTCTGGGGGTGCTCCTGATCGCGGTGCTGGATGAAGGCTTGCGCGGCGCGGCGGTCTGGGGCGATCAACACCTGCCGTTCAAGATCAGCCATCTTGAATTCATTTTGCTGGGCGTTTTACTGGTGGCCGGCGTTTGGCTGAATATGCGTTCTCTGGAAAGCCGGCCCAGGAAAGCCGCGCCGGCGAAAGCAGCAAGCTGACTTCAAGCAGAACTCACCGGAAGACAAATTGACAACGCGGCGGGGAAGCCCTTAAGGTTCGTTCAAAGTTAGAGCGCAGATTTTCAAGCTGTTTATGTGTCAAGTCATCAAGCTCAAAAGGTTCGGCTGGATTGCCGCATTGGCTCTGGCCGTGGCGGGTTGCGGCGGAAAGAAAACCGAAACCGAGACTCAAGGCGCTTCTCCCCCCCCAGCACCCGTCAAGCATCCTGGAGGCAAGGTCGTCATCGCCATGCTGCCAAAGCTGATCAATATCGATTACTTCGACGCCTGCAAGCGCGGCGCGGCCAAGGCGGCCGGAGAATTGGGCGTGACTCTGATTTACGATGGCCCTACCGAAGCCAGCGGCTCCGAGCAAAACAAGTTCTTCGACACCTGGATTCGCCAGGGCGTGAGCGCAATATGCGTCGCTCCCAACCAGCCCAAAACCATTCGACGGTTTGTGGAGAAGGCGCAGGCCCAGGGCATCAAAGTGCTGACCTGGGACAGCGACGCTCCGGAATGCGGGCGTGATCTCTTTGTCAACCAGGTGGATGAAAAGATCCTGGGCGAAAAGCTCATCGACGATCTGGCTCATCAAATGGGCGAGGAAGGCGAGTGGGCCATTGCCATTGCCAGCCTGGATGCGGCCAATTTGAACACTTGGCGGCGGCATGCCGAAGCGCGCGCCAAGGAAAAATATCCGAAACTAAAACTTGTGGCCACCGAGGTCACCAAGGAGGACGAGAATTTTGCCCGGCAAAAAGTCGAGACGCTGCTCAATGCCTATCCCAATTTGAAGGGCATCGTGGCCTTCGATTCCAATTCCGTTCCCGGGGCATCCGAGGCCGTCAAGCGCGCCGGCAAGGTCGGCAAGGTTTTCATTACCGGCAACTCCACCCCCAGCAAGATGCGCCCTTACATTAAAGAGGGCGTGCTCGAATCGTTTTATCTGTGGGACCCGCGGGCGTTGGGGGAATTGACGGTGCGCGCGGCCAAAGCCCTGGTGGATGGGCAGCAACTCCGCGAGGGCACCGACATTCCGGGCTACGGCAAACTCACTCTCAGCAAACAAGATGCGAAGACAGTGATCATGGCCGATCCGATCCGGTTCACCAAAGAGAATATCGACAAATATGATTTCGGCATTTGAGCTTTGATTTATGTCCGAAGAACGAATTTCCCCTGAATGGATCGCGCGCTCGAATAGCGCGCTTGAAGCCGTCCACCGCCAGGATTACGAATCGCTCGGCGCACGCCTGACCCGGCGTGGCCTCGACCTCGAGAAAATTGTCGCGCAAGCCGGCCGGTTCGGCGTGGCGCTGCCTTCCTGGGGCTTCAGCCAGGGGGGCACGCGCTTTGGCCGATTTCCCATCGCCGGTGAGCCGGCCAATATTCTCGAAAAGCTCTTCGATGCCGCGGTGGTGAATGATCTGACCAGCGTGACGCCGCGCGTTTCGCTCCACATTCCGTGGGATAGGCCGGCGAATCCCGGCGCCCTCAAACGGCAGGCGCGTGCGCTGGGCCTCGGCTTTGACGCGATGAATTCCAACACCTTCCAGGATCAGCCGGGCCAGAAGCTCTCCTACAAATTCGGGTCCTTATGCCACACGGACGCCGCCGTGCGCCGGCAAGCCATCGAGCACAACATCGAGTGCATAGAGATTGGCAAATCCCTCGGGTCACAGGCGCTGACCGTTTGGCTGGCGGATGGCGGAAGTTTTCCCGGACAACAACATCTGCGCCGAGCCTTGGACCGGGTGATCGATTCGCTGAAGAGTGTTTATGGGGCCATGCCCAAAGGCTGGCGGCTGTTGACCGAACACAAGCCGTTTGAACCCGCCTTTTATTCGACAGTGGTGCAAGATTGGGGCACGTCGCTCCTGATCGCTCAAGCTTTGGGGCCGCAGGCCGCCTGCCTGGTCGATCTCGGCCATCACTTGCCCAATTGCAATATTGAAATGGTGGTGGCGCGTCTCATTGCCGCCCATCGCCTGGGTGGCTTTCATTTCAATGATTCCAAGTTTGCGGATGACGACCTGTCGGCCGGTTCCATCAAGCCGTATCAACTGTTTCTGGTGTTTAACGAACTGGTGGATGCCGGGCAGGATCCGGCCGTGCGGAGACTTCGGCCCCGTTTTCAGCCGGCATACATGATTGATCAGTCCCACAATCTTAAAGACCCGATCGAGGACCTGATGCTCTCGGCGGTGGAGATTCACCGGGCCTACACCAAGGCCTTGCTGGTGGACCGTGCGGCGCTGGCGGACTTTCAGGACAAAAATGATGTGGTCATGGCTGAGCAAGCCTTGAAAGCGGCTTACGAAACCGACGTGGGTCCGATCCTGGCCGAGGCTCGACGGCGGAAGAAAGCGGCCCTGGACCCGATCGCGGCCTACCGCAGCTCCGGCTATCGAGAGAGAAGAGGGCGCGAGCGTCAACCGCTGGCGTCCACACCGCCGGCCTTTGTTTGAGAGCTTCGTGAAGGCGGCCTGTGCCCAATCCGTCCGGAGCCCAGTCTTCAGTGGGCGCGGGCGGGCAACGCGACGGCGAATTCCGTTGCTCTCGGGGTGACGGAGGTGTGCAGTTCGATGGCGCCGCCTGCCGCCCGGACGATTTGGCTGGCCAGGTACAAACCCGCGCCATGATGCGGTGCCCCTTTGGTGGTAAAGAACGGTTCAAAGATCCGGCCGCGAATCTCCGGTGAAACTCCCACGCCATTGTCGATGATGCGAATGCAGGGGCCGGATTCATGGCCTTCGACCTTGACGGTGATGGCTGGGCTGGGCTGGCCATGCACGGCTTCGATCGCATTATTCAGGATGTAGAGGAGGGCCTGGGCCAACTCTCCCGGCACTCCCTCCCAGGCGCAAGCGCCGTCAAACTCCGTGACCAGGGAGACTTTGCTCATGACGATCTGAAAATTCACGAGGGTGAGAAGGTCTTCCATCAGTTCCGCCAGGGAGACCCGTTGCAGGTGCCGGCTGTTTTGAGCGATTAAGAGCAAGCTGCGCAATTTCTTTCCGGCGCGCTGGAGGCTCCGGTCGATGACCTGCAGGCGGTTCAGCACGTTGGCGCCCAGGTTGTCTTCCATGGCCAGCAACTGGACGCTGCCCAGCGCGGCCGCCAGTGGATTATTGATTTCATGGGCCAGGCTGGCGGCCAATTGGCCCAGGGTCTTCTGCCAATGCTCGCCCAGCATCCCTTGATGAAGCTGATTGACTTCTTGCTGCCACCGGATTTGTTCTTTAAGCTGGTCCTGGAGGTGTTTTACCCGCAAAGCCGCCCGCGTCCGCGCCAACAACTCCGGCTGCTCCACCGGCTTGGTCAAGTAATCGTGGCCGCCTGCCTCCAGTCCCCGCACTCTGTCTTCCGTGGCGTTCTTGGCCGTCAGAAACAGGACGGGAATGTCACGAGTGCGCTCGTTGGCTTTGATCTGCCGGCACACTTCGTAGCCATCCATCTGCGGCATCATGACATCCAGGATGACGACGTCAACGGGGTGCTGGGCGAGAAAACTCAAGGCAGACGGTCCATCCGAGCAGGTGAAGCATTCCAGGCCGGCCATCTGGAGCCGAATTTGCAGCAACCGCAGCGCATCTCTTTGGTCGTCCACCGCCAGGACACGCGGCTTGCCTCCGGAGTCTTCGGCCAGTTTCATGACCATGGCGGTATCAAGGGTGTCCATAACGCAGTTATTCAAATCGCCGCAGTTCCAACCTTGCTGGTGGTTGCCAGCGATGGGTTGATCGCTAACGAATGCGGCTCGGTTCGGTGACGGAACGTGCTAAACTAGTTTCGTGACGAGGCGATGCTGTCCAGGCAATAGTCGCCCAGCAGTCGGGTTTGAAAAGTCGGGCCGACGGTTTATCATTAAGTTCGTCGTGGATAAAATATCCATGTAATCCTATGAACAATCACCTAAGTCAACTCAAACAATTCAGCGTGATCGTGGCCGATACGGGAGATTTCGAGTGCCTCCGCGCCTACCAGCCTCGTGATGCGACGACCAATCCCAGCCTGCTGCTGAAGGCCGCCCAGATGCCGGAATACGAACCGCTCCTCTGCCGCACCCTCGACGCCGCCAAGCAGGAGTCTCTGATCGCCAGCCAGACCTTGGAGTCGGCCATGGACAAACTGGCCGTCGCTTTCGGCATTGAAATCCTCAAAATAGTGCCCCATCGCGTCTCGACTGAGGTAGATGCGCGGCTCAGTTTTGACACCGAAGGCACGGTCGATAAGGCCCGCACCTTGATTGGTCTTTACGAAATGGCCGGTCTGCCGCGCGAGCGCATCCTCATCAAAATCGCTTCGACCTGGGAAGGCATCTGCGCCGCCAAACAACTGACCCGGGACGGAATTCACTGCAACCTGACCCTGCTCTTTTCTTTGCCCCAAGCCATCGCCTGCGCTGAAGCCGGTGTGCAACTGATCTCACCTTTTGTCGGCCGCATAATGGATTGGCACAAGAAATCGACCGGTCGCGACAGTTTCCCGCCGACGGAGGATCCGGGAGTCGTTTCCGTCACCCAAATTTATCAATATTACAGAAAATACGGGTACAAAACGGAGATCATGGCCGCCAGCTTCCGCAACACGAGTGAAATCCTGGAATTGGCTGGATGCGATCTGCTCACCATCAGCCCAGCGTTGCTCGACGAATTGCAGAAGAACACCGGCCGGATCACCCGCAAACTGGATCCCGCTCAAGCGGCTGAATTCCATTGGCCCAGAATGACTTATAACGAAAAGGAATTCCGTTGGGCGCTGAATGAGAATCAAATGGCCACCGAAAAGCTTGCGGAAGGCATTCGTCTTTTCGCTGCCGACACCGTTAAGCTGGAAAGATTCCTCAGCGAAAAGCTGGACTCGATTTAGAGAGGTCTTCGAACAGGGTGAACCGCGATCCTCAACCCTAACTCTCCACTGCGGCTCAATGCAGCATGGGCCAAGTTAAACCGGTGATCCATGGGCTGGGCCGGGGCAGGTCGAAGGCAATGCCGCGCCGTCTCAAACGGTTGATAACCAACTGGAAATGTGTTGTTCTCCTTGACAAAAAACAGATGCGTCGTGGATTCTGAGCGCAAGGCGAATTCACCTGGCCTTGAACGCCGAATCTTCCGCCGTGCCGGGCGACCGAATTGCTCGCGCCGAGCAGATTTGCCCTCCTGCACGATGCGGGCCGTGGCGTGTCGGGTTGGTGAAAGTGAATGATCAAATGTCTCGGCTGCGATTTCGTTCCGGCAGGGGTGGCCTCCGATGGCGCCACGGCCTGCTCCTCTGGCTTTTTACCGGTTGCCTGGCGGGCGTGACCCTGGAGGACTTGCGCCGGGATGTGAAACTGACTCCGCGAAGCTTTGCCAGGTACTTCGCCGATTTCTCCTACAAATTTCATGAGGAAATACAGACTCCCGAAGTGTTCCTGGCGACGCAGAATGGCGATTGCGATGACTATGCCACGCTGGCCGATCTGATCTTGCGGGAGAAAGGCTACACCACTCGCTTGATGGCGGTCCGCATGCCCGGCCTGACGCATGTTGTTTGCTACGTGGCAGAGACAAAATGCTATCTCGACTTCAACAACCGCACATACCTGGTTCGAACCGTTTCCTCTGGCGGCTCTTTGCAGGACGTGGCGCGCAAAGTGGCCAAGTCCTTTGAAGCCAACTGGACTTCGGCTTCCGAGTTCACTTACGGCAACGGGGTGAAGCGGCTGGTCACGACTATCACCAAGACCCAGCCCTACATGGCCTCGCCTGTTCCGGTCACCAATCCCCCCTCGCCAGTCCGGATCGATTTCTGAATCCACGCGGCAACGTGGTGGTCCCCAAGTTGGACGGAGGCCAAGAGGGAACCGCGCCGGCGTCTTCGCCAACAGGCCGGCACGGCGGTCAATTTCGTCATTCTGTTCCGATTACATTGGCCATCCACTCAACTCGAGGCCGCGGCCGTCTGCCGGAGTGAATTGTTTCTGTTGCCGGAAGCGGGTCATAACGGCGTGAAGCTCTCCCGCGAGGGAATTGGACAAGTTCGCCTGCTGGATCAACCTGTTCGTGCCTTACCTGGGCGTTGGAATGCGGAATTCTTTCATCTCCCTCGGAGAGTGGAGAGGGGCAGGGGAGAGGAGGACTGGCTCAGGCGCACGCCTTTCCCTCTCTTCTGCTCTCTCCCCACTCCTTCGTCGCGGGGAGCGAGAGTCACGCGGGAGCAGTGCCGGAAGCCCTTGCGGCTTCGCCGCGTATCTGATGATGGCCCGCGCTCAGGTTTTCAGCGCTGCACAACCGGCCTTCCTGCTGAGCTTGCGCGTCGGTCTCGGGCACGATCTGGACAAACTGCTCGGCGGCACACTCGATGTTCACCTCCAGGAGCGCGAATTAATGCCCGTGGCCGCTGCCAAACAGGGACTGTCGCTGGATGTCACCTACGAAATCCGCTTGCGTCCAACCGGCCCGGCCGATGAACTTGTGGAGGCCTTGAACCGGATTGAAGGCGTCCAAAGCGTTCAACTGGAACGCCGCGGCTTTGACCAGAAATAACGCGAAGCAACCATGCCGCCAGACCCATAACCTATTACCAAAACCACACTCTTGATCTTTATGAAACTGCACAACTCTTACCTTCAATTTGCCGCGCTGGCCGTTGCCTTTGGCTGCATGCTTTCCGGGCTGGCCCAAACTCCTGACCGCCCGCCTCAGCGCGAAGGCGGACCTCCGCCGCCCTCGGGCGCTTTCCCCCCACCTGAAGGCGGACCCGACTTCGATGGTCCTCCTCCTTTTGGCCCGCCGCCTTTCGGCCCGGGCGGATTCGGTCCCGGCGGCCCCGGAGGCATGATGCAGGAAACCAAGCTGGTGAAGCAGTTCGACAAGGATGGCGACCGGTGGCTCAATAACGACGAGCGCAAAGCTGCGCGCGAATTTCTGCAGAAGGAACGGGCGGAAGGCCGCGGCAGGCGCGGCCCGGGAGGCACGGGCGGTCCTCGCGACGGTTTTGGCCGTCCGGGCGAGAACCAGGAGCCGCCTCAGCCCGGCCTGCGCGTTTCACTTGCGGACGCGCCGTCGTTTCCCGATGCGCCGCTTTACGCCTCAAATGTCGTGCGGACGTTCTTTCTCGAATTCGAAAACGCTGATTGGGAAAAAGAGCTGGAGGATTTCCACGGCACGGACGTCGAGGTGCCCGCCAAGCTCACGGTGGACGGCAAGACTTACGCCGACGTGGGCGTTCACTTTCGGGGTGCTTCCTCCTACATGATGGTGAGCAGCGGCCGCAAGCGTTCGCTGAATCTTTCGCTCGATTTCGTGCACGAGGACCAGCACCTGGGCGGCTATCGCACGTTCAACCTGCTGAATTCGCACGAGGATCCCACCTTCCTGCGGACGGTCCTTTATTACCAGATTGCCCGCGAGTACGTTCCGGCGCCCCAGGCAAACTTCGTGCGGGTGGTCATCAACGGCGAAAGCTGGGGCGTGTATGTGAACGCCCAGCAGTTCAACAAGGATTTCGTGAAGGAATGGTTCGGCACCACCAAAGGCGCCCGCTGGAAGGTGCCCGGCAGCCCCGGCGGTCGTGCCGGATTGAACTACCTGGGCGAGGACATCACACCGTACAAGCGCCTTTACGAGATCAAGACCAAGGATGATCCGGAGGTCTGGGCCGACTTCATCAAGCTCTGCAAGGTCTTGAATGAAACCCCGGCGGACAAGCTGGTGACGGCTCTTGCTCCCCTCCTGGATATTGACGGCGCGCTGAAGTTCTTGGCGCTCGAAAATGTCTTGATCAACAACGACGGCTATTGGATTCGCGCCAGCGATTACAGCATTTACCAGGACGGCAAAGGCCGCTTCCATATCCTTCCGTATGATGCCAACGAGACCTTCAGCATGCCGGGCGGGCCGGGATTCGGCGGCGGCCCCGGTGGTCCGGGTGGTCCGGGTGGACCCGGTGGTCCTGGTGGTTTCGGACCGGGCATGTTTGTGGCGCCGCAGGTACTGGCGCAGGCGGACAAGAATGGCGACCAAAGGCTCACCCAGCAGGAGTTCACGGCGCTGGCGGAGGCGTGGTACGACAAGCTGGACCCCGACAAAACCGGCCAATTGAATCTGGAGCAGTTCACCTCGAAGCTGGGCGACATTTTGCCTCCGCCACCAGGACCAGAGGGATTCGGTCCTCCACCTGGCGGCGCGCCCGGAGGCGGGCCGCGTCCCGGCGGCAGGCGCGGAGGTTTTGGTCCCGCGATGTTCCTGGGGCCGGTTCTCTTCATGGCTGTTGATGCCAACAAGGACGGCTCTCTGGCACGCCCCGAACTCAAGGAGAGATTTGCCAAATGGTTCGGTGAATGGGACGCCAAGCAAAGCGGCACGTTGAACGAAGAGACGATTCGCACCGGCCTTAACGCAGCCTTGCCCCCGCCCGACTTCGGCGGTCCGGGCGGCGGTCCGGGCGGACGGAATGGCCGTCGTGGTCCGGGGGGGCCTGGTTTCGGCGGCGATCCGAGAGTGAACGGCGTCGAACTCGATCCGCTGGTCGCCGCCAACGATGCGAACAAGCCGTTGCTCTCCAAGTTGCTGGCCGTCCCCACGTTGCGGGCGCGTTACCTGGGCTACGTGCGCGAGATGACGGAGAAGTGGCTTGATTGGAAGCACCTTGGCCCTCTGGCCATGCAATACCAGGCGCTCATTGCCGACGAAGTGAAAGCCGACACGCGCAAGCTCTCGTCGTTCGAGGCCTTCCAGAGGGGCGTGGCTGGAGACATCCAGGCGGAAGGCGTTCGCGGGCCGGGACGGGGCATCAGTCTGAAAAGCTTCGCCGAGCAGCGGCGTGCCTATCTGCTGAATCATGCCGAAGTCAAGAAAACGGGAATTTAGAGCAATGGCCGTGAGTCGCTTTCGTTCTGTCACTGCAACCTGCTTGGTCGTAATGCCAGCTTAATCCGATGCGGTGTAAAATGGCGGCATGAGATTTGCGTTAATAAATCCTTGTTCCGCAGCCAACGCTGCCCGGTAATATGAAAGCATTCATTGAATCCATCACGCTCAACGCGCTGGGCGCAGCCACTGGCCTCTTCATCGGCGCTGTCAGCCTTCACGGCCAGGACCGCCCCCCTCAGGGGAACTGGAGCAAGCCCAGGAAGCGCTTCGTCAGGTGCTCTCAGTTCGCCAGGAAGCCATCGCCGTGACGCTCGGCTTGCTGAAGTGACTATGAGGTCCCTTTTCCGGTCTGGCGGCGCGGCCGTCGCGGCGGTCATTCTGCTTCTCCCTGTCGCGAAGGCGGCGGATGGCCAAGTCCGCCTGCGCGCGGAAGGCACCAACGCCTACCTCCAGGTTCAAGGCAGTCCAAACGACGACTGGCGCATCCAGACTTCGAGCAACCTGCTGACTTGGAGCAACCTGGCCTCGCTCGGCACCCTCCTTTCGGGCGGCGCCAACGCACCCTCACGGTCCGTGGGCGGCCCGACCGGCGCGCCGCGCTTCTTCCGCGCCGTTAAGACCGGCGGGCTGTATGACACGACGCTGCTGCGGACCATGAGCCTGACTTTCACGCAAGCCAACTGGCAGACGTTGCTGGCCAACGGCCGAAGCGCCGGCACGAATGTCTATTGCAGCCTGCTCACGATGGACAACGGGGCCACCAATCACGGGGTAGGCGCGCGCTACCGGGGGAACACTTCCTACAGCGGCTTTGGAGGCGGCGCTCCCATCAAGAAGTCGATCAACCTCGAGCTGGATCGCAGCATTACCAACCAAGACCTGATGGGCTACGACACGGTCAACCTCAACAATGCCTATCAGGACGAGACGATCATGCGCGAATCGCTTTATTTCAACATCATGCGCAATTACACCGTGTGCCCCGCCGGCTGCCTGATGCAGCTCTACATCAACGGCGCAAATTGGGGCGTCTATTCGTTCGCCCAGCAGCAGGACGGCCGGCTCATCAACGAATATTTTCCCGGCAACGACGGCGACCGCTGGCGGGCGCCGAACATGGCGGGGGTCGGCGGCGGTCCCGGCGGCGGTCCCGGCGGCGGGTCCACGGGCGCCTCGTCGCTGGGCTACCTGGGCAACACCAACGTGGCCACCTACCGGGCGAACTACGAACTGAAGTCGGATTACAACACCAATGCCTGGCCGCGCCTGATCAACGCCATCTATGTGTTGAACAACACTCCCACCAATCAATTCCGGGACAAGATCGAAGAGGTGCTGGCCGTGGACCGCTGGCTCTGGTTCCTCGCGCTCGAAAACATCTTTGCGGACGACGACAGCTACTTCAACAAAGGCGCCGACTACATGATGTATTTCGAGCCGGAGAGCGGGCGTCTTCATCCGGTGGAGCACGATGGCAACGAGGCGTTCTTCGCCGGGGACGCGTCACTTTCCCCGGTCCAGGGCGCCACAGCCACGAACCGCCCGGTGATCAGGCGGTTGCTGGCCATCCCCGAATTGCGCCAGCGCTATCTCGCCCACATCCGCACCGCGCTGCAGGAGTATTTCAACCCGACGGTGATGACGTCGCTCATCAATCAGTATGTCGCGGTGAGCGTGGCGGCCATCGCGGCGGACCCCAAGAAGGGTTACACCGGCATGACGACCTACACCAACGACCTGAACGCCCTCAAATCCTTCATCCAGCAGCGTTATGGCTTCCTGACCAACCACGCCGAACTCAAGCCTCTGCCGCCAGCCATCGTCGCGGTGTACGGCCCCGCGTCATCGCCCACCGCAGCAGAAACGCCCTTCGTCACGGCGGAGGTCCGCGCGAACGGCGCCAACGGACTCAACTCCGTCTGGCTCTATCATCGCGGCAAGTCCTACGGTCGCTTTGCCACTGTGCAGATGCTCGATGACGGCGCGCATGGCGATGGATTGGCCGGCGACAGTCTCTTCGGCGCCGCCACGACCAATTATCCGGCCGGCACCAAAGTGCGCTTCTACGTCGAGGCGCGCTCTGCCAACGCCGCCCAGGCCGCCTGCTTTGCCCCCCCGCGCGCCGAACAGGAGACTCACAGTTATCGGGTCGCCATCACCACCGCCAACTGCACGCCCGTGGTCATCAACGAATTCATGGCCTCCAACAACGGCACACTCGCAGATCCCCAAGGCGAATACGACGACTGGATCGAACTGCGCAACCTGACCGATCAGGAGGTGGACCTCACGGGCCGCTATTTGAGCGACGAGCCGAACCATCCCCGCAAATGGCAGTTCCCGGCCGGCACGAAGATCGCAGCGGACGGCTGCCTGCTTGTTTGGGCCGACGAAGACGGAGCAGACACGCCCGGCTTGCATGCGAGCTTCAAGCTGTCCGCTGACGGTGAGCAGCTTTTCCTGACCGACACCGATGCAAACTTCAACGCGGTGCTTGACTCCGTTGTCTTCGGTTCTCAACAGACCGACCGCTCCTGGGGCCGCTCGGCTGCCGATGCGGATGAGTGGGTAGCGATGGAACCTACGCCGGGCCTGGCGAACAAGCCGTGAGGTCTCGTGTTCCACCAAGGCGTTGTCGGAGTTGGGCAGTTTCATGCCGCGCCCTCCACGATCTTGATCTCGTCTCCTGTCTGACCGTAGAGGTCATAGACCAAGCGGTCAACTTATCCCGATGCAGTCAGGGCTTGCGTGTCCGTCGTAGTTGACTTTGGGCGAATATCACATTCGCTTTAGCCGTGAGACCGATACATCCTGCGCTGAGGAAAACTAAGTTTGCAGGTCTCGCGGCTCTTGTTCTTCGGCGCAACTTGCTTTGGCGGACGGGGGAATCAGCCGCGGTTCAGATGCAGTTCCTGAATTTCGACCGCAGCGCAATCTTCCGGCAATTCGATTTCCTCGGCGTTGAAAACAAGGACGTTCTTCAACACCCGCTTGTCCTTGAGCCGCACGTCCACCTTCTGATAACCCATGCCGGATTCCGGCTGCGTCGTCAGGTACTTTACCCAGCGCTGGTCCAGTTTGATGGTCATGTTCAACCTTCGGGTATCTTGTCCGGGCCGGTGACGGTCTTCTCCGGGCTGCCAGATGTGAAAATGACTTCCACGCCGCCACCGGCCTGGTCATTGGCCGGCTGCACTGTGCCACGCTGAACGTCGGTATCTTTCGGAGGCTTCACCGTGAAGATATATACCGCAGGTTTGGGATTCGGCAAAGCGTATCTGGCGGCGGCTTCCTTGCCCGTCTTCACGTTTTTGGCATCTTCCTCAGTCGTGGCGCAGGAGCCGGGCAACAGTCCGCCGTTGGGGGTAACGCGGTGGTCCTTTTCGTAGGCCGAGAATCTTTTGAAAACCTCGCCCGCTTTGGTGTGCGCGACCGGAGCCTCCTCGGCGCTCTTCGATTTGGTTCCATACACCGTTCCCGTTTCGCGCAGCGCCGCGAAAGCCGATTGCTGCGCCAGCTTGGGAATGACCCGGATGTCTTTGACGGCAAACAACGAGTTCTCTGCGCGTTCCAGCAGACTGTCGTAAGCGGAAGCCAGCATCACCTGGCGGGGCTCTTCTTCAAAGAGCAACAATTCAGCGTTGTAAACGACGCCGCGCTTCTTCTTGTCCTCTTTGGTTGTGACCTCGACGACTTGGTAACCCATGCCGGATTCCGGCTGCTTCAGCAGCAAAGTGTAATGAGGGTAAGTCAGTTTCAGCATATTGGGGATTGCGTTCCGATTTAAGTCGCGCCCTCCACAATTTTGATTTCATCTTCGATCAGGCCGTAGAGGTCATAGACGAGGCGGTCGATTTGCGTGTTGGTGGCGGCGGCGTGGTACACGGGAAATGGAAGTGCGCGGCGGCGTTCTGGCGGCGGACATTCGCTGGTGCAACTCCAGCATTTGCTCGACGAGTTTCACCATCTGGTCGTGACGAGATTTGTCGGCGGGAACTGCCGGAGCTTGCGTTAGCTGGCAGTGGTCACCTCGACCAGTGATCGTTTCTCTCGTGCCTCGGAAACACTCCGCTCCAGCTTGCGCGCCGGTTCATGGTCAATCCATTCCTCGCCGCACTGGGAACAAACCGTCGCGCGCACATTACGGACCACGACGATGCCCGTGCCGAGGTCGGCGGTGAAGGTGCTTGTGCCAACGACCTTGCGCCCGCCACACAGGGGACAGAGTTCACTTGGGTTCGTTTTCATTTCTTCTTCGTTCGATAATCGGACTCAAAAACTTCCAGTGACGGCTCGTAAGCGGTGATGATAAATCAATTCAACGAAGGGACCAGATCGGCGACCAGTGGCTTGCCCTTGGCCAATTGGCTCACTTGCATGATGGAGAAGCCGAGGAGGTTGCCCTGCTCGTCCACCCGTTCCATCACCGCATCGTTATTCGTCTCGCGCATGAAACCCGGTTTGTCCGAGAAGCGGACTTCCAGAAAATCGCCTTCCGCGTCGAACCAGACTTTTACTTGTTGGGCCATAACTGTTCGCCTTTCTTCGGTTTGTCGGTCAGATAAGCCGTCACCACAAATGCATC